>NZ_JALBUF010000008.1 GCF_022606465.1 Sulfoacidibacillus ferrooxidans | reverse complement strand
ATTTTCACCGTATTCAATTTAAATTCCGTGCTGTATCTATTTGTCTTTGTCACCATGAACACCTCGAATCGATTTACTTATTTTCACACTCTCGATTCGTTGTGTCCACCCCTATAGCCTAACAGCAAATTTACCATTACGGTTTTGGGTGGATGGGGATCTATGGATGTATTCGTTATTACCAGTTCTGGCAATAAAACTACAGGAATGTTGGTCCTATACGGAGTGATCGGCAGTTTGGGAATCGGTACGGGTTGATATTTGGTTTGATGAACGGGAGTTTTCTTCGACACCGTAGTTTTAACTTGATTTGTCGACTGTGCGCCTGTTGTGTTGGATAAAGCATTGTTTAAGCCACAACCAGATAGAGCAAGTAAAATACATCCACTGGCCGCAAACACGGGAATCCTTTTCAAGACGAACACATCCTTACTTTTTATTCCGACGATGAGCCATTTTAAATCTATATTCCACGTATATTTTTATCATCAGATCAAAACCGTACAGTAGAATTTTAACATGTTATTGAGTGCCTTATCCCTTAGGTTGTACAATCACAAACCTCTTTTTCCTTTGACGACACCATGCGCAAAATGGTTACATCAAAATACTGATCCATCGATCGAAACAAATCATTGACAACAAAACCGCCTGTCGGAATCTTTAGATCTCAGTAGGTATTAACGACCATACGATTGTTATGATCGCGAGTGTACACATACCAGAAAGACCTCATGGTCGAGTGGAACCCATCACACCCGTTGTTATTGGATGTGTCGACCATGCCATCACGCGAAAACTCTTGCACGAACAAGTGCACACATTTCGTGATGGGGTATACATCGACAGTGGCAACGGTGGCGTGACGGTCACAGATGATCCTGAGCATATCAACCGGTATCAGCTGGCGAAGATCAAAGCGACCGGCTGGGTTTGGCAAATGGTCGTTGGAGTGAGAAAAAACGGACAGGACGTGATGCCTTTTCCAGGTGAAGTCTTCTCTAATCTGCTCGAAGCAGAGGAAGGGGAGAACTTACCTAGAGGAATAACCACTTTTCCAGTGGATCCTGTACAGCTTTTTCTACATCCCCTATCTTCCTTCGTACCTTGTGAGCAGCATTGTGGAGAAGTCGTAGTATCACAGGCGCAACGTCTCATGACGAACCTCCCTCATGGCGGCAACCAGTGTACTCATGGTTGTGCACACGTTGTTGGCCGACGGCACGTTGTTGCATCACCGAACCTTTTATGACGCGCACAAAGGTTTTGTGTGGTCTGAGGCGGCGATGGATCACGTCTTGGAAGTATCGTTGTAAGCAGCAAAAGCCCTCTTTTCAAGGGGGCTTTTGCTGCTTATACTCAACATAAGAGGGAGATAAACCATTGCCTATCGATCACAATGAACCCATTGATCTCATGGTTGACTACGCATTTAAGCAATGGTTTGGACAAGCGAGAAATAAGGACTTATTGATCTCCTTTCTCAATGCATTGCTTACAAACAGCCTAACTTCACCGATCATCTCTGTGCAATTTGGCAACACAGAGCAGTCTCCTGAATACCAAGAGGATAAGCTCTCTCGCATGGATGTGTTCGTAGAAACGGACCAAAAGGAGCGAATCAACATGGAAATGCAAGTAGCGCATGATTACGGTCTGGCGAAACGCACCTTGTATGACTGATTAAGAATCAGCGGAGTATTGGAAATCACATGAGCTAGCTGAAGATTTCCTATTGTATGCACGTCCGCTTGAAGATTCAGAAATGCCACCCAAAAGAACCGATGCAAAGACAATAACAATTCGTATGGACATTGACACCCTTGAACGACTACAAGAGCTAGCTGAGAAGAAACACAAGAAATATCAAACTTTGTTGAAACAGTTTGTTATCGAGCGCTTGTATGAGGAAGAGAAGAAACTGTCGCATCGATAATCTGATATCGCTAACTGTGATCAAATGGCATGTAAATCGGCGACTTAAGCATTCGTTTCGCACAGATATGCTGTAATGAGAGTTTGCTTCTTATTTCAGTTTCGGGGACAGATGTTTGAGTAGGACACTGCCTTAAAATTTATAAATAGACAATGCTGGTTCAGATGCGTTATGGCACATCAGGGTAGCAGTATCAAATAGCGGCGCGGAATTTCAACAGATGCTGCGTTCTACGCCTCTCAAGAAGGATGATCATTCTGGAACCAAAGAATTGCATGAAGGGACTGTATGTAATGGCTGAACTCGTTCGAGAAGGAGACACCATCGTTTTACGATTGTCTACGATAGAAAAATTGGAGGGCGTTCACGGGGATATAGAAGTACCAGTTTCCGCCATCCAGTCTGTCACTGCACTTGATGATGTAATTCATGCAGTGCATGGGTTAAAAATGCCGGGTAGCCAACTTCCTGGCGTATTTGCGATGGGAACGTTTCTCTCAAAAGAGGGCACCACTTTTGTGATGATTCATCATCATAATAAACGGGGCTTGAAGCTTAAGTTGAACGGCACATCTTATGACGCACTTATCGTCGGAGTTGATGATCCGGAGCAAGTAGCCGCTGGTTTAGGATTTGAGTTTGAGTGACGTTTGACATAGGATGGATGTCCGACATGGATTTGGGGATACCTGGGCGATCAGCCCTTTCTACACTTAACAGAGAACATGTACTGAGCAGCAGATGGGATTGTTTTATTCCATATTCATGCAGACACCAGATACTCTGTTTACGTCGCTTAGGGGCAGAAACCTTCAAAAAGCAGTAGTGATCAGAAAGGGGGTAACACGAATTTGAAACCGATAGAATTTATTCCTAGACTACATCAGATGAAGGAATTCATTGAAGCGTGTGAAATGGAATCCGCAAGTGAGCGAAGGCACTTGTTCATGTCACTTTTCAACTTAACTGACGAGGATGTGAATTATCTAATATTCCATGGCATGATTCCGCTGGATTCCCCCCTCGATGTGTTCCGTTCTACACTGAAACAAATGGATTTTCACAATGTGGAACCATTTATCCAGAAAACGCTCATTGATTTAAGCAACCAATATCCCTCGGGGAAAAAAGTGTTGGTGGAATTGTATCCAATGGATAAGCACGACAAGTTCGGAAGGGAGCGACTTGGTGGGGTTTCGGCTTGGACAAATTGGGAAGGGGATACCATTCATCTAGTGGTGTATCCAGCACGCGAAACGGAACATGCCTTAGAATCAACGGTCGTTCATGAATACAACCATCATTATCGGATAACAGCCTTAAATAATGGGCATGCCGATGTTACGCTTTTGGAGAAAATTGTTCGGGAAGGTTTGGCGGAACACTTTGTTGCTGAAGTCCTCGGTGTGGATTTTCGTGGACCATGGGTGGATGCTCTGTCTGAAGATGAGGCCAAGAGATTGTGGGACACCGTGTACTCTGTTCACTCATCCGATACTGGAGAGGAAACAAACTCTTTCGTGTTTGGAGGATAGAATACAAATGTGCCGCTTTGGGCTGGGTATGCTTTGGGGTACTACTTGGTCAAATGGTATCGTCAATTACATCCCTTGGAATCAGTCATTGATCTGACGGTACGAAATAGCGAAGAATTCATTCCATGTTAGTCAATTCGTGAATGACATGGTATTTCAGTAACAGGCGCACAATTTGAACAAGCATGTGCTAGGATGAATATATGAAGGTATGGTGTTGTTTGCCCATAGTAACGGGAAAACCGATAGGCATGCGATGATACCGACATGTAATCTGGTATTATATCGGGAATAGGTTAGGAGGGGTATTTATGTTTTCTCATCAAATAAGCGGTGACATCTATCTCAAACTATTGGAACTAAATGATGCAACTGACTTGTTTGCTATAACAGATGGTTCCAGAAATTATTTGAGAGAATGGCTACCTTGGGTTGATGGAACAAAATCTGTAGATGACTCGAAATCATTTATTGAGATGACCATGAATCAATACGCTTCTAACAATGGGTTCCAGGCGGGTATATGGTTTTGCAATCAGTTAGTTGGTTGTATTGGCTATCATGCAATGGATTGGGCTAATCGTAAGACGAGCATTGGCTATTGGCTTGCAGAGGATTTCCAAGGGCATGGCATCATGACTCAGGCGACTCAGGCACTTGTGGATATTGCTATTACGGAATACAAACTCAATAGAGTAGAGATTTCAGCGGCTGTAGAAAACCAAAAGAGTAGAGCTATACCTGAGCGATTAGGTTTTGAAGAGGAAGGATGTTTGCATCAGAATGAATGGCTGTATGATCATTTTGTTGACCATATTTTGTATGCCACTCTGCAATCGAAATGGAAACGGTAATTGAACAAACGGGCACGACAATTCATGAGTTGCATGCAAAACGAACCCAAGCAGACACAGGTAATTTTGTGCTGAACTGGTCCGCTGATGAAAACAGTGCGCAGGTTTGGAAAAGCATTTGGACGATGGATGCGTTGAAATCCTTGCATCATCACGAGATGATACAAATGGGAGAGTGACGGAATGAGAGCTAAGATCGCATTAATTACGGTACTGACGAATAAAATTTCAAAAATGAAAAATTTCTACACCGAAGTTTTGGGATTCACTATTAAAAGCGAAACGGATGGCTACATAGAGCTTGTCAACGAGGGTGTTCGGTTTGCCATCTGTACACGTCACATTATGGCAGATATTACGGACAATCACGAATCTTTTGCAGAAGAGCACAAAGGACAGGCGTTTGAACTAGCGTTCCCATGTGCTTCAGCAGAAGACGTGAAAAGCACTTACCATGAACTAGTATCGAAGGGCGCGATACCAATCAAAGAGCCAGCGACAATGCCATGGGGACAAACAACTGCGTTTTTCGCTGACCCTGAAGGGAACATCCACGAAATATTCGCGGATTAAGTAGACTCTCACTCGAAAAATGCCCACCTTCTGTCGCATCAAGGCGCGAAACAGCTGTATACGCTGAGTGGAGTATGCGTTTGACACGTAACTGATAATAGATCCTTCAGCCGCTTATCTCATCACGCAGCGATTCGAGTTCCTGACTTTCATATGCAGCGATGCTCCGTTGAAAAGTCCGCACAAGTGATGAAAGCCCAATTTAGTGGCTGGCAGTTTTCTATGGCAAATCGGTGCGAACTGGCGTGAACACATCGACCGTGATTACCTTTGTCAGCGCGTACGCTCGGTGGGGAACCCCTTTAGGCACATAGAAGCTGTCTCCAGCGTTTAGAACGCGCGTCTCGTCGCCCACTTGTACTTCGAGTTGGCCCTCCTGCTCATAGGTGATGGACTCGTTCTAAGGATGAACGTGCATCTCCGCGATACCGTGTTCCTCGTAGGTGATTTCAATCATCGTGAGAGAACCGTTTGTCGCCAGATGTTTGCCATGTACTCGAGCGCTAAACAAAATCTCTAATCCCTCTGTCTCTGGAACAAACATCGTATCAACTTTTCATAAACTGTATTAACGCGGCGTTGAATTCTTTCGCGTGGGTTGCATAGAATGCCCCGGTCCATCTTTACATACAACTAATTGGCTGCCTGGATAGCAGCGTGCGTTCCCCACGCAGTTCAAAGGGGGTAATCACGTGTGAAAATAGCGTTATGAACACTGTTACCTCTTTAAATCATCCTGAAAGTCATATCGATAATGCTCGTAGTGCGGTCAATGCATCGTCATAATCTTGCCATGATAATCCGCCAAGGTGTCCTCAGTTATCAAATCCTTGTTCACCGTAAACGCTGGTGCAGGATCGCCTACATGCAGTTCCGGGCCGACAAGCGTG
Organism: Sulfoacidibacillus ferrooxidans; assembly: GCF_022606465.1. NCBI lineage: Bacteria > Bacillati > Bacillota > Bacilli > Caryophanales > Alicyclobacillaceae > Sulfoacidibacillus > Sulfoacidibacillus ferrooxidans. The sequence goes on along the minus strand of NZ_JALBUF010000008.1, from coordinate 96,454 downwards.
ATATCATTCCCCTCGATTGTGGCGATGCCCTGCCGCTCAATAGTTGCTGTCATGATGTTGCCCCCCTCACAAGTGTTACAGTTACCCTAACTCAGACAATTTAATTGTTAACAATATATACTATGACCACTACCATTCGCTTCTATGCTTGCTACCTCGTTGTGAACTTTTCCTGATAGACAAGTTCACGCTTGAGAACGCTAAGAAACGATTGGATACAGGGATTATCAAAACAATTCTCCTTGCAACTCAAACTACCTGTCATCTCACACTCTCGTAGTTGATCCTGGTAGTCGTGAGAGGCGTATTGGCTCCCGCGGTCAGAATGATGCAACACGGGCTCCGTCGGTCCCTGCCGCTCATATCATAAGCCAGCTTAAGCGCAGCGATGCACAGTTCCTTCGTCATTCGCGAATCTGCATGTCAGCCTACGATTTTACGGCTGGACAAGTCAATCAGACTAGCAACGTAAAGCCACCCCTCAGCAGTCTGGAGTTAGCTGGGTCAGGGTTGACTAGGGAGGCTGGCAAGTTGACAGGCTCGACGAACGACGCGTCTGTTGGTGAGGGCATGGGGACACCTCTTGCATTTGATGTGACGGGGTAAGGTGGACTACGACCTAAGTGCGGGAGCAGTCATAAAGGGTATACGCACTAGGAGTGGCGTGGTGCCATCATGGGGACGATAGGGTGCCAACAAGCGAGGAACACGTCAACGCACTGCTGACATGCACGCATCGAAGTAAGGTGGTAGAATCATCCGTAGAGCGTTCCGTTTGCTGTCTCGACAGAGTGCATCGCGATACACTCGGGCAAACTGAGCATGTGAGAATGAATTTTAGGGAGGACAATGAGCATGTCAAATGATTCGCAGAGCCACAAACACACCAACCGCCTCATCCACGAGAAATCCCCATACCTGCTCCAACACGCGCACAATCCTGTCGACTGGTACCCATGGGGGCCAGAGGCGTTCCAAAAGGCTGCCCGTGAATCGAAGGCAGTCTTTCTCTCCATCGGCTACTCGTAGCCCTGCGGGGCTACGAGTAGCTGTATACGCTGAAAGTGGAGTAGCTTATCGACCTGTCACTGGTGTCATGTCATGGAGCACGAATCGTTTGAAGATGAAAAGGTAGCTAAGATTTTAAATGAGCAGTTTGTATCCATCAAGGTGGATCGAGAAGAACGACCTGATATTGATCAGATTTATATGGGAGTATGTCAAGCGATGACAGGGCAGGGTGGATGGCCACTGACTATTGTGATGACACCTGAAAAAGGTCCTTTTTTTGCAGGCACGTATTTTCCGAAGGATCGTAAATATGGACGTGCTGGTCTACTGGATTTACTGCCTCGAATCTCTGAAATTTGGAATCATGAACGATCAAAAGCAAAAGAAATTGCAGCAAATATCGAGAGCGATCTCAATCGCGTACAATCACAACATTCGCATGTAGATCCGGAAAAAGGCGTTCTCGAAAAGGCGTATGAAGATTATAAGCAAAAATTTGATGAACGGTTTGGTGGATTTGGGCAAGCGCCAAAGTTTCCATCACCACATAATTTACTTTTTCTCTTGCGTCACTATGAACTCACGCAAGAGTCTAAGGCACTCCATATGGTGACAACGACGCTTAAGTCAATGTACGCAGGTGGAATATGGGACCATATTGGCTTTGGTTTTGCACGATATTCGACAGACGATCAGTGGCTTGTTCCACATTTCGAGAAAATGCTTTATGACAATGCCATGCTTGCTCATGCTTACCTAGAAGCGTATCAAATAACGGGTGAGCCGTTATTTAGACAGGTGTGCCGTCAATTATTTGAGTATATAGAACGAGAGATGACTAGTGACGAGGGTGGATTTTATTCTGCGCAAGATGCGGACTCTGAGGGAGTGGAAGGTAAGTTTTATGTATTTTCTCCAAGTGAGATTGAAGGGATTATAGGTAATAGGAGTCAAGCTGATAAGTTTTGTTCGCATTTCAATATCACGATGCAGGGCAATTTTGAAGAGGGTAGTATCCCTAATCTGTTACATACAGAGCGCAGCGAGTGGATGCTCACTCCTGAAGGAAAAGGTGCAGGGGAAACCTCTTATTCGCAGATGGAGATGGAACGAGAAAAAGTATTTGCTTATCGCAACCAACGTGTGCATCCGCATAAAGACGATAAAATTTTAACATCTTGGAATGCCCTGATGATCGGTGCACTGGCTAAGGGAGCGCGTATTTTAGGTGAAGATCATTGGCTGCAGCTCGCAATGGATGCGCTCCATTTTATTTACGCAAAACTTGTGCGTGAGGATGGGCGGCTGTTAGCTCGATATAGAGATGGGGAAGCAAAGCATCTCGCCTATCTTGACGATTATGTATTTCTTGCGGCTTCTGAGTTAGAGTTACACGATACAACGCACGACTTTAGCCATGCGCAACAGGCGATGCACTGGATGAGGGAAGCTAAGCGACTTTTTTATGATGAGGAGCATGGCGGATTTTTCTTCTATGGCAGTGATGGTGAAGTGCTACTCACACGCCCGAAAGAGATCTATGATGGGGCTCTTCCATCAGGCAATTCCATGGCTTACTACGTGTTAGAGAAGCTTTCTTTAATGACAGGAAATGAAGAATGGACTGAACTTGCAAAGACGCAGATTCATGCATTTTACAAACAAGTGCAAGAATACCCTAGTGGATATGCACAATTTTTAATGGGGTTGCAGTTACATGTATATCCTACACAAGAAATTGTAATCGCTGCTAGCTCTTATGAAGAAGCAAAACCCTTTTTGAGCCTTGTTGACAAAGTCTATCTTCCACAAAGTGTAACTATTTTACGGACTGAAAAAAATAGGGACCTTGTAGCAGAAGCGTGTCCCTATACGGCTGATCAAACACCCAAGGACAACCGAACGACTGCTTATTTTTGTGAATCGTTTGCGTGTCAACAGCCTATGGTTGATGAACAGGAATTTTTGGCATGGATAACTAACCGACATATTTAAAAACAAACGAGTTAATGAAAAATGTTGACCGACTTACTTAAAAAACTTAGAATCAAGTTTTGATTTATTGAACATTTCTTCAAATGATTCTTCATCGTCTTTGGGCGCAAATAGTGACGCAAAATCCTCATCTGGATCTATTGCTTGTTGCTTTTGCGCTTTTGGTTGTGTTTTTTTAGAAATAGTCTTATTGTCTTGTGCTGTTATCGATTGGGGAGATACGTTTTCTTTTAATTTCATTAGTGCTGAGAGTGTATCTGGATGTAGCATATTACGCAAAGTGAGTGGATCTGCATTGGGTAAGGGACCACTGTCTTTATTATTTTTCTTTGAATGATGCCGAGTTTGCGCAGCAATCTCACCGATCTCGTTTCCTCCATCACGCATATGGCTCGTAGTTGTCACTTGACGCTTTTTTTTGCGCGGATGATTGTGGTGTACATCTGTACGTTCTTGTTCAATAAAGCCGGATTTATAGAGCTCATCAAGTAACAGATCTGGGCTAGCTGTGACAATAAAAATTTCTTGTACAGCAGTCGTTGTTTTAGCTAGTATTTTTATACCGTTATCTGTAAAATATTGAAATGTCATTGATTCACTATAACTTTTAGAAGGGGATATGGTGCCTGTTAAGATGGATTCAACCTCGTCAAGTGTTGCAATTTTTCGCAGCGTATGTGCAAAATCACCTATAATGGTATGCATGATCTTTAATTTCCCATCGCGATGGCGCATATCTCCCATGATGTTAGCCTCCTATAGTGCATTCATATACACTATTATAGCTTGACAATGAGCAGATGAGAAATGGATCGAAAATGAAAAGGCTCGTCACTTTTATGTAATGGATTTGTTATACTAGCGTCAGATGGAAAAAAGGAAGGAGATGTCGTTGTGCGTTTTGAACCACGATCGACAAGCACAGAAAAAATTGTTGATCCAAACGCTGCCTATATGGAGTTTGATCTTACCACTGATATGGGGTATGGAGAATGGCTGGCTTTTTTTATGCAACGAGACGTAGTCGCGCGCAGATTTAATGGATACTTGTTGCAAACGGATGTGAATGTTGGTCAAATCTCTACAACACCGATCGAAATTCACCTGTATACACGAGGCATGTTTGTTTCTTCGCCAGGGGAAACAGAGGAATATTATTATGAATTACCTCGACCATCGCTTCGTTTAGCACGAGCTTACTTTTTACCTGATTCTGCTGATCAAGATCACATTCAGGGATATCAACCTAAACTAGATGAACTGTTAGGGCTCGATCTATGGTTTCAAGATGAATCAGGGGAACAAATGATTTACACGTTTTTTTATACGGCAGAACTACAAACGGAAAATGGTATTCATCGCATAGAACGGTATCAATTACAATAAGTCAAGCTTGAAAGAGGGCTGTTATATGCAAATTATTCCGCTCGCACTAGGGCAATCAGATGGTGCTATTACACTGTGGGACGAGAACGCGGAACTTGCCATCGTCTTTCCGCGACCTATTCAATTTATCTCTGATATCGCTTGGGGACTTGGGCATCTAGATGATCAACCCTGCTTAATTTTGTATTTATTTATTGGTGATCAAGCTGTTGAATTGTATTTTCCTGAACAGTTGCCAACGAGCCCTGAGCATCAGGTAGACACATGGCAAACATTATTTAATTGGCAACCAGAAGTGATTAAAGTTCGGTACGGAGAATCGCCAGTAGACAAAAATCACGAAGTCATGCTTCTTTTTCCAAAAGAAGAAGGGGAAACGTTAATGGAAAAACTGACTGCATTTATTTTACAAGCAAAACAAACGCTTGACAGCGATCATGACGAAATCCATGGGCAGATCGTTGAGAAATTATCGAGTCTACTTCGTGAAGTTGCTATGTAAAAGGAGCGGTGCAGGTTGCATCTGGAAAGTCATGAGGTATTTCGGGCGACTGTTCAGTATGGCAGTATTACGAAAGCTGCACATGTTCTTCATATGACCCAATCAACAGCAAGTCGTCATTTGCAAGCACTTGAGGATGAGTATGGTGGACTTTTGCTCGAACGAGGTACGACAGGCCTGACATTAACTTCTTTTGGGAAAGCATTATATCCTTATACACTGGACTTACTTGCTTGTCATAGTCGTGCAAAGGAAGAATTGACGGCCTTACGTAGTTCTGGTGGAACCTTATCCGTAGGTGCAACGATGTCCATCGGAGAATATATGTTACCAGTTATCTTGGGAGAATTTTTGAAAATGGAGCCACATGTCGATATTAAGATGCGTGTATCCAATACACGACAGGTCATTCGTGATTTGATGCAGCATCGCATCGATGTTGGTTTAGTCGAAGGCGTTCTTCCATCTGAAGACATCGAAGTAGTACCATGGAAAACGGATGAGCTCGTTCTTGTGTGTAATCCACAACATGCATTTGCAAAAATGACGCCCATTCCTTTGCAGGCACTCACATCACAAGTGCTCTTATGGCGTGAAGAAGGATCTGGGACACGTCAGGTGACGGAACAGGCATTTGAGCGAATAGGTATTCTCTCAGTGCTTGACCGCACGATGGAATTAGGAAGTACACAAGCAATAAAATCAGCTATTGAAGTAGGTTTTGGCGTATCCTTTTTGTCTCGTTTAACCATTCAAAGAGAATGTGAATTGAAGACTCTCGTTGAGGTCCCAATTCAAGGGTTTGAGATCACTCGTCAATTGTACATTGTAGAGCGACGAGAACGATTTCAAAAAGCTACTGTTGAACGCTTTCGAGTTGCGTTAAAGACGTTCTAATACATTTTGAATATATCCTCATTCCTCTAATTGGGGTCATATCACCTTTTCGAATGATGTTTATAGCACTTGATTGTAGCCATGTACTTGTCACTACTCACAAGTGTTTATAGATACTTATACTCGACTATAGTGGATTTGGCTCCGCTTTCATTTCTGAATACCCCCATGCAACTTTTGCATTACCCTATCATTGGAACCTAGTGTTACGCTATGTACATCACAGTAGCGTAAGGAGGTCCGAATATGATTGAACTAGAAGTATTACCAAATGTCGAAACAGCTCCGGTTCGCTGGGGTAAAGTCATCAACCAAGAAACTTGTATTGGTTGTCACGCTTGTTCAGTTGCTTGCAAGTCAGAACATTTAGTTCCGCTTGCCATTAATAGAACCTATGTAAAGCAAGTCGAAGTTGGAGTATATCCACAAGTGAGCAGACAATTTCAAATTACACGCTGCAATCAATGTGATGAAGCGCCTTGTGTTCCAATTTGTCCTGTCACCGCCATGTTTAAGCGACCAGATGGTATTGTGGATTTTGATCGCGATGTATGTATCGGATGTAAGGCGTGTATTGCTGCATGTCCATATGATGCGATTCAAATTAGTCCTGATTCTCACAGCGCAGAGAAGTGTAATTTTTGCGCACATCGCATCGATCAAGGTTTAGAACCTGCATGCGTCGTGGTTTGCCCAGTAGAAGCCATTGTTGTAGGTAACCTAAACGATACCAACAGTGAAGTCTTTCAACTGATTTCAAGGAAAAAAGCAGATGTGCGCAAACCAGAAAAAGGAACAGAGCCAAAAGTATATTACATTGGTGCAAGTGATTACACGCTCAATCCTGCTAAAGCAACATATCAAGGTCAAAATATGTACTCCATGCAAAAAGAAGGCTATCCAGTGATGGCCGAGAAACACGAACACAAAAAACATAAAGTAGCAGAAGCCCGTTTAGCTTATGACGTACCTCATAACTCGCCATGGCACTGGGAAGTTTCACTTTATACGTGGACAAAATCACTTTCTGCAGGTGTATTTATTTTATTTGCTATTTTAACATTCGCAGGTCAAACGCTTAGTCCATTGTGGAATATTTCTAGTGCAGTAATCGGTGGAGTTTTCTTAGGAATTACAGGTATTTTACTTATTGTCGATCTAGAGCATCCTTCTCGATTCATTCGCATCTTTACTAGACCACAGTGGAAATCATGGCTAGTACGGGGTTCCTTTATTATCGCCATATATAGTCTTGTTCTTCTTGCGCAGTTCGTTTTAGGTATTGCCGGTATGTCTGGTGGGTACACATTGGCAGTACTCGGACTGATCTTTGGTGGTATGACGGCTATGTATACGGCATTTCTCTTTGCTCAAGCAAAAGGTCGCGATTTGTGGCAAAATCCATCGTTACCACTTCACCTCTTCTCACAAGCAACATTGGCAGGTGCAGCTGTTTACTCGTTGCTCGGACTTGTATTACCATTATCTCCTGTTGCAGCGTTGATCGTTCACATCACATTACTTGTTGCTCTTGCCATGCACTTTATTTTAATCATTAGTGAACTTGTGATCCCACATCCTATTCTTGGCGCAAAGCGCGCGGCACACCAAATGATCTATGGACGTTATCGCAGTTATTACTGGACTGGCTTGATCGTGGGAGCACTAATACCACTGTTGATTGCCATCTTCAGTAGTGCTATTGCTGCAGCCGCTGTCGTTTCTATTCTTGCTTTAATAGGATTGCTTGCCTACGAACACGCTTTTGTTCAAGCTGGGCAATCGATTCCACTGAGTTAGGGGGTATGGTCTGATGACAACACGTGAAGAACAGTTAGAGAGCATCAAAGGTTATGGCAACTTATTAACACATCCTGATCCGGCTAAATGGGATGATTGGAAAGAACTCGACTCGAGAGCTTGGCCCCGTAAGGTATACCATCGCTATGAGTTGGTTCCCACTGTTTGTTTTAACTGCGAAGCAGCTTGTGGACTTCTTGCCTACATTGATAAAGATAGTGGTGAGATTCGCAAGTTTGAAGGACATCCGTTGCATCCGGGAAGTCGTGGTCGCAACTGTGCAAAAGGACCTGCAACATTGAATCAAGTGACTAATCCAGAACGCATCTTACACCCTTTAAAACGTGTAGGGGAACGCGGAGATGGTGGTTGGGAGCAGACGACGTGGGACGAAGCGTTAACGGATATTGCCGCACGCATACGCAAAAGTCTGCTAGCAGGAAAAGAAGATGAAGTTGTATATCACGTAGGACGCCCTGGAGAAGACGAGTATACAGAGCGCGTCTTAAAAACGTGGGGAATTGATGGGTTATCATCCCACACCAATGTATGTTCAGCTGGTGGAAGGGCTGGCTATGCTTTTTGGATGGGCTATGATCGACCATCGCCAGATTATGCAAATGCTAAATTCATTTTAATGATGAGTGCTCATCTGGAGTCTGGTCACTATTTTAATCCAAATGCCCAACGTATTATCGAAGCGCAGCAAAAAGGTACAAAAATTGCAGTAATCGATACACGTCTTTCTAATACTGCGTCTAAAGCAGATTATTGGCTTTCACCATGGCCTGGTACTGAGGCTTCCTTACTGTTGGCTATTGCCAATGAGATCATTCAGACAGATCGCTATAATCGAGAATTCTTACATGACTGGATTAACTGGAAGGAACTCATGCAAGATCGAGAATACCTATCTAGTTTACGTGAGCGAGGTTTCTTGCCACAGATTCCAAAAGGCCAAAGTTTTGAAGATTTTATTGCAGTTATTAAGCAAATATACAAAGACTACACTCCTGAATGGGCAGAAGAGGAAAGTGGCGTTTCAGCAGATCTTCTTCGTGAAATCACAGAAGAGATTGTTCGCGCTGGAACAGCATTTTCATCAAATATCTGGCGCAATGCAGCGGCTGGGCATTTGGGTGGCTGGATGATCACAAGAAGTTTGAACTTCTTGAACGTGTTAGTAGGAGCTGTCGGTGAACCTGGTAGTACATTGCCTAACTCATGGGTTAAGTTTGTTCCTGCAAGGAATTCCGCTCCTACACCGATTAAAGTTTGGAATGAGAATCACTGGCCGCGGGAATACCCACTTTCATTTTTTGAACTTAGCTTTTGTCTTCCTCACATTTTGAAAAAGCGTAATAAGCGGCTTGAAGTATACTTTACACGTGTGATGAATCCTGTATGGACGTTTCCAGACGGATTTAATTGGATTGAAATGTTTAAAGAGCCAGATCGAGTTGGATGTCATGTAACACTATCACCGGTATGGTCTGAGACCTCACAGTTTTCAGATTATGTGTTGCCAATGGGATTAGCTCCAGAACGACATGATCTTCATAGTTATGAAACACAGGCATCACAGTGGATTGGATTTCGTCAACCTGTATTGCGTGTATCTAAGGAACGGCACGGTGAAACAATTCGAGATACACGTGATGCAAATCCTGGAGAAGTATGGGAAGAAAATGAATTTTGGATTGAGTTATCGTGGCGCATCGATCCGGATGGATCGATGGGTATTCGAAAACACTTTGAGTCCCCCTATCGTCCAGGCGAAAAAATTACGATTCTCGAATACTATCAGTGGATTTTTGAAAACTCAGTACCTGGATTGCCAGAAGCAGCTGCAGCAGAAGGACTAACTCCGCTTGCATATATGCAAAAATATGCTGCATTTGAAATTACAAAAGATGTGTATGCACAAAATCGTCTTCCAGTTGATCCTGAGGTATTGACGAAAGCAACGATTGTTCCTGAAGGTGAGAATGGAGAAAATGTTTCAACACATGAAGCGGGTGTGTGGGTAGATCAAGCACCTCACACAGCAAATCACGTTCCGGTGGCAGGACCATTTAAAAATGCAAGTGGTAAAGTTCGTGCAGGGATCATGGTCAATAATCGCGCAGTCAAAGGATGGCCAACGCCATCTGGTAAATTAGAATTCTTCTCGACAACGTTACGCGATTGGGGTTGGCCTGAATACGCGATCCCGATATATCCTCGTAACGAGCAAGAGCGTAAAACCATGAAACACATTGTGAGTCAAGTTCATTTTAAAACCATTGATTTTGATCATAATGAGTATATTTTATTGCCGACTTTCCGCTTGCCTATGTTAATTCATACCCGTACGAATGGCGCAAAATGGTTGCATGAGATTGCTCATGCAAATCCGATCTGGGTTCATCCAATCGACGCTAAACGATTGCAGGTATCCACTGGTGATGAAGTCAAGATCAGTACAGAAGTCGGATCTATTGTGGATAAAGTATGGGTCACAGAAGGTATTCGTCCAGGCGTAATCGCTTGTTCACATCATTTGGGCCGTTGGCGGCTAAATGAAACAACAGGTAGTGATCGTTGGAGTAGTTCGCTTGTTACTTTAAAAGAGGTAACAAAAGGGAAATGGCAAATGAAGCAGATTCACGGGCCTGCTCCTTTTAAAAGTACAGATAAAGATTCAGAACGGATTTGGTGGTCAGATGGTGGTGTTCATCAAAATTCGATCTTCCCAGTTCAGCCTGATCCAATTAGTGGCATGATGTGTTGGCATCAACGGGTTCGCATTGAAAAAATCACAGATGGTTCACATTACGGTGAGATTGAGATGGATACTAAAAAATCTTATGAAGTCTTTGAGCGCTGGTTAGAATTAACTCGACCGGCACCAGGACCAGGTGGATTATTCCGCCCACTGTGGATGTTGCGCGTACTGAAGCCTCATCCCGATGCATATGTGATTCCCGAAGGTACACCAGGAATGATCGAACCGTTACCGTTTGAAAAGGAAACGGCAAAGTTCACAAAATAAGAACGACATGTTAAGTGGATCATTAGCATAAGAGATGATCCAATGTAGGATGATTGATTGACCATATGCATACGCTGTGATTGCTTATCGTTTATGACAAAGTATTATGATAAACGATAAGCAATCACATGACTATGTCCATGATAGGGAAATAAGTTGGATAGAGATTGTGCGCCACCTGTTACCACAGCGACATAGTTGTAACCCTGCCAGTGATATAAGATGGGTGCCGAACCAATCGGTGCACCAGTTTGTGCATGCCAAGTAAGCTTACCAGTCTTTGCGGATACTGCTTCAAGTGTGCCATTTTGCAAGCCGAACCATACAAGTCCACCTGCGTTTACTGTAACTCCCCCGATGGGTGGGGTGGCCGTTTTGATTTGCCATGAGATATGTCCTGAGTCTGCTTGAATGGCCGTGATCGTTCCAGTCCATTCACCAGCAGGAGCGGGATTTTGTCCTGTCCCAAGATCTAATTCAAATCCATGATGGTGTGTAGGTCTTGCATAGAGTACTTCTGGACCATTAATGCCAGCTACATAGACATCTTTGGTCATGGGATCGTAAGCAGAAGGGCCATAATTCGCACCACCGTCTGAACCAGGCCACTCTGTGACTCCACGTGCTGTGGGTATAGAATGCTGTTGACGTACGAAAGCAACAGGTTTTATGACAGCTTGACCTGTGACAGCACTCCATTCATACCAATATCCGTCTTTTCCAGCTTCTCCAACTGTTAATTGTCCATGTAATAAGAATAATAGGGGCGGGGAAGCAACATCGTAATCCCAAAGGTCGTGGGGGACTTCTTGTTCTGCAAACTGGAGTGTGCCATGTATAAGATTTAAGCGCAGCACAGAATCCGTATATGGATCTGGCCCAGGACGATCCATACCATAGTAATCGGGTGATGGATTTCCGGTATCCACATAGATGCTGTTTAGCGTTTTATCATAGGTTGGTGTAGTCCATACAGCGCCTCCACCGTGATGTCCTGAACGTTGTAACCAACCCTCTCCTCGATCAGGAACTGTATAAAATCTCCATGCTAACTTCCCTGACCTCGCCTCGTATGCAGAAATAAACCCACGTACACCTTCGTCTCCACCTGCACTACCAACGATGATCATACCGTTTGCGTACAGTGGCGCCATGGATTCAAATATCCCTTTTGTACTATTTGCTACAGAAACCGCATAACGTAGTTGTCCAGTTTTCTTATTGAGTGCTAACAAATGATCATTTGGAGTCAGCACAAAGACATCATGATTGTCTAGCGCGACCCCTCGATTGATTTGTGGCATCCAGTATGGAAGAATAGCTGAATATAGATAAGACCATCTTATTTTCCCAGTACCTGCATGAATAGCAAAGACACTACCATTGCAAGTGGTGACATAGAGTAGACCATGTTGTTCAAGTGGAAATGATTCATTGCTACCCATTGCAGGCAAAGAAAGATCAAACGCTTTGATTAAACGTGTTGTCGTGTGAGGATTGATCTTAGAAATGGGTGAAAATCGATCTTGCCATGAATTATTTCCAAATAAAGGCCAGTCTGTAGCGATTTGTGCATTTTTCGAAAACACAAAATTTGGACGTATGGATGAATGGGTGGATGTGTGATGAATGTCTGAAGTTTCTTGGTGCACAGGTGGCGAAGCGGCGCAACTAGTCAAGAAAACTGTCATGATGATAAGAGGGCTGCTCTTTTTTAAAAGTCGTACTCTTTTGATAGAAATCACAAGATCACCTTTTCCCGTTCATATTAAAAATAATCTAATTAGTGCATTGACGATATAAACGGGTGTAAGGTTACAGTTGTTTAGATGACTATGTTTCTATGAAGTAATTTATATTTATATCATTAAAATGCAAAAAACCAACTACTTATCATGCAGTTGGTTTTTTGCATTATTTATAGAAATAACTCACATTTTGCTTAAAACGTGACGGACAGCATCTGCAGATTTGTGTAATGCTGCTTTTTCATCAACTGTCAGCTCGATTTCATAAATTTTTTCAACGCCATTTTTGCCAAGCATCACAGGAACGCCGAGGAAAAGATCGCTTACACCATACTGACCTTTTACGTATGCAGAACATGGCATAATCCGCCGTTTATCTTTAATGATGGATTCCACCATTTGAACAATGGCAGCGCCAGGTGCATAATATGCGCTTCCCGTTTTTAAGTAGTTGACAATCTCTGCGCCACCTTGACGTGTACGTTGTACAATGCGATCAAGAGTAGCTTTATCAAGTAGTGTTTCTACGGGTATACCGCTGACAAACGAATACCGAGTAAGTGGAACCATGTCATCACCATGGCCACCTAATACAAAACCTGTCACGTCTTCAAAAGAAACACCTAATTCAAGTGCTAAGAATGTACGAAAGCGTGCGGAATCTAACACTCCACCTAAACCTATAATTTTTTCTGGAGCAAATCCACTTTCGTTAAAAGCAACTTGTGCCATGACATCTGATGGATTGGTGACCAGAACGAGATGTGCATCGGGTGAACGTGAAGCAATTTCTTTCACTACGGCACGAACGACCTTCACATTAGTGTCCATAAGATCATCGCGGCTCATACCAGGTTTACGTGCAATTCCTGCAGTAATGATAACGACATCAGAATGTACTGTTTCATCGTACGAATTGGCACCAGTAATTAAGCTATCGTAGCCTTCAACAGGAGCTGCTTCTTGTAAATCAAGTGCTTTGCCTTGAGGAATGCCTTCGACAATGTCAGTAATGACAATATCGCCAAGTTCTTTTAATGCTAAGTAATGTGCAACAGTGGCTCCAACATTACCTGAACCTACGACAGTAATTTTTGGGCGTTTCATACAAGACGTCACTCCTTTACTTTCATTGCACGTCTCCTTGGATTCACTAGGATGCTTTTACTTCTCGTATCCCTTTATGATGATGAGGGTGCCAAGCGAGCAACGTGCCATCTACAATCCCTTTAAGAGTACCCAATGCAACGACTACAAAGCAACCTGCTAGAACAAGAAGTTGTATAAAAGCAGCAATGAAAAATAGTTTTAGATCTGTCAAATGGTAAAGAGCATACGTTCCTGCTGTAAAACTACCCAGTGGAAAGACATAACTCCACCAACCAAGGGAATAAGGTATGCCTTCGCCCCGTTTTGAAAGATGCATAATCGAGTACAAAGTAGCAATAATTGACCACCATACCCCGACGCCCCACAAAGCAGTAGCGCCAATAAGACCGACTGCACGCAGTCCAGGAATAAAGGTTGGTAAAAATGTATGTGCAGTCAAAGGAATCGTAGCAAGTGTACCCATAGCCATACCGATCGGACCAATTTCAATCCAAATGCTCGGTGCCAAATGACCTGGTACAATTTTATGATACATGAGTCGTGTATAAAACAAGGCACTCACCATAATGAAGAGAAAAAATGTCATACCAAACAGTGAAATATCAAAAGCAGTCATGCCCATATCGAGCGATTTTGATCCCCAGAAAGGCAATATATTAGCACCATCTGCAGCAGCCACAATAGGCGGAACTACAGGAATTAGCCAGCTACCCACTGCATCTTCTGACGAAATATCATGTTGTGTAAACATAAGATAAGGAATTGTAATGACTGAAAATAAACTAATAAAAACACCTGCAATCCATAGGCCCTGACTCAGATGCAGCGCCATTGAATAAGGAATCATATGAGTTCCAACAAGAAAGAAGTCATTTCCAATTACGTTTACAGCCATGGCTAACGCGCCGTAAAACAAAGCACGTGTAGGATCTGAAAAATCCTGTAAAGCTTCTTGTGTGTGCATAATCCAACGAGATGTCCATAGCCCTAATGCAACCACTAATAAAATCGTTCCTGCAATAAAAGCAATCATGCCAATTTGCTTATCAAATGGGAATGTCAGCGGTGATGTATAAGTTAATCCGCCCATAATGCCTACTCCCATGACGACGGTAAACCAATTTGTTCCGATTTGTTTTGCAATCGACGTCATGTTATAACCTCCTGTGATATAGTAATGAATAACATGTGTTCACTATATCTGATTAATAGCCACATTTGATGATGATTTTATAATACTAGATATAAGAATATCTTATATCAAATGTGAGTTGGAGGAATGACATGAATCCCTTTGAACCGTGGCGCACTTTGGTTACAGTTGTTGACGAAAAAAGTGTGTCAAAAGCTGCTTTAAAGTTGCGTATATCACAGCCTGCAGTGAGCCAACAGCTCAAACAATTAGAGAATTTATACCGGACACCGCTTTTTATTAGAGGTCATCGTGGACTTAGTTTGACCGAAGCGGGGAGAACCTTATACGAGGAAGCCTTGCAAATTATTATACATATTGATCGTTCGTTTGAACTTGTGGAAAATTGCTCTAATCGATTGGCTGGCACGTTAGCCATTGGTGCAAGTATGACCATTGCGGAATATGTAGTTCCATCTGCATTGAGGCGTTTTCGATCTGTTCGTCCACAAGTAAAGGTCAAATTAACCACAGGAAATACGGATGATATCGGTCGTGGGATTACAGATGGAGACTTACTTTTAGGATTAGTTGAGGCACCTCTGTATGATACGCGACTGATTCAGGAACCCTTTTTAACAGATGAGTTAGGCGTGGTGATCCCCACTTGGCATTCTCTTCGCACAAGAACGAGCGTGGCATTAACTGAACTACAAAATGATCGTTTGTTAATTCGAGAATCTGGATCAGGTACGAGATCTGTTTTTGAAGCTGCTTTAAAGATGGAAGGATTAGATCTGAGAAATTTTTCTATATTTCTTGAAACCAATAATCCACAAACACTAAAATCACTTGTGGAATCAGGTTATGGGATATCCATTATGTCCAAATGGGCTGTTCGAAAAGAATTGAATATGGATCAACTCGCTTTTGTCCCAATTGAATCGAAAGCAGCAGCGCGCAATTTTTCAATTGTATGGCATCAATCTCATAGTGATGATCAATTAGTACAAGCATTTTGTGAGGAATTGCGGCAATTGAATCATGCAGAGTTAGGGTAAGCAATTATGCTATACTCATAGTACATGGATAAATGGGGTGACCAGTACATGGAGAATTCCAAAAAACATAAAGAGCGCAAAGAGCAGTTCACCACTTCTTCAGGCATCGAGGTACAACGAGTATATGACGTAACGGATATCGCTAAGGATGGCAGTTATGAACAAAAATTAGGAAAACCAGGTATGTATCCGTTTACGCGAGGCGTTCAACCGACGATGTATCGTGGACGATTATGGACAATGCGGCAGTATGCAGGTTTTGGAGATGCAAAACAAACGAATGCGCGATTTCGTTATTTATTAGAACAAGGACAAACTGGTCTATCTACAGCATTTGACCTCCCCACTCAAATTGGATATGACTGTGATCATCCATATGCAAGGGGAGAAGTGGGAAAGGTTGGAGTCTCGATATCCTCTCTTGTCGATATGGAAATGTTATTTGACTCGATTCCACTTGATCGTGTCAGTACTTCTATGACTATTAACGCACCTGCATCCGTTCTTTTAGCAATGTACATTGTGGTTGGAGAAAAACAAGGCGTCTCAATGGATAAACTCTCTGGAACGATTCAAAACGATATTTTAAAAGAATATGTTGCACGTGGTACTTATATCTATCCTCCTCAAGCTTCCATGAGGTTAATTACTGATATTTTTTCTTATTGTGCTAACCATGTACCTAATTTTAATACGATTAGTATCAGCGGCTATCATATGCGTGAAGCTGGAAGTACAGCCGTACAAGAGATTGCATTTACGCTTGCTAATGCACGTGCATACGTTGACGCTGCACTAGCTGCAGGTCTTGAAATTGACGATTTTGCTCCTCGTCTCTCTTTCTTTTTTAATGCACATAATCACTTTTTTGAGGAAATAGCAAAATTCCGCGCAGCAAGACGCATATGGGCGCGATTCATGCGCGATGAGTATCATGCGAAAAATCCTAAATCATGGCAACTGCGGTTTCATACTCAAACTGGTGGATCTACACTTACAGCACAACAGCCGGACAATAATATTATTCGGGTAACTCTACAAGCGTTGGCAGCTGTTCTTGGAGGTACGCAAAGTCTTCATACCAATTCTCGTGATGAAGCATTGGCACTTCCAACCGAAGAGTCTGCACGCATAGCCTTGCGTACTCAACAAATTATTGGGTATGAAAGTGGAGTGGCAGACACCGTAGATCCTCTAGGGGGCTCTTATTACGTTGAATCTCTAACAGATGAAATAGAGCGTCAAGCATTGATTTATATGGACAGTATCCAGCAAATGGGCGGGGCTGTACATGCTGTAGAACAAGGGTATATGCAACGTGAAATTCAATCTGCTGCCTATGAGACACAACTTCGGATTGAACATAAGGATGAAGTGGTTATTGGCGTGAATGCCTTTACTGTGGATACAGAAGAAGAACCCATTTTGCATAAAGTAGATCCTCATTTAGAGATCGAGGCGCAAGAGCGTATTCGCGATGTAAGACAAAAAAGGGATGCACAAACGGTTAAGCAAACACTCATTGATTTGAAGGAAGCAGCTTGTGGCACAAAGAATGTCATGCCTTACATTGTGGAGGCCGTTCGTGCCTATGCAACGCTCGGCGAAATTTGTGATGTGTTGCGCGAAGTTTTCGGCGAGTATTCACCTGAACATTTTTAAAATCAATGATGATGGAGGGATTTTGGTGAATCGTCCTATTCGCGTGCTTGTGGCAAAACCAGGGTTAGATGGACACGATCGCGGTGCGTTGATTGTCGCACAGGGTTTGCGTGATGCCGGAATGGAAGTTGTATATACAGGTCTTCGTCAAACAGTTGATCAAATCGTACAAGCAGCTATTCAAGAAGACGTTGATTGTATTGGTTTATCCTCTTTATCTGGTGCACATATGGCGCAGTTCCCAGCGGTTGTCGAGCAACTAAAAAAGCTCGGCATTGAGGACATTCTTGTCATCGGTGGAGGGGTCATCCCACTAGATGATGTAAGGGAATTAAAAAAACAAGGCATTGCAGAGGTATTCACACCAGGCAGTACAATTGCTGATATGGCACAATTCATTAGACTTCACGTAGTAGAAAAAAAGTGGACAGACCCATTTATCCCTCCCACTCAAATTGATCATATCGGTATTGCAGTAAAAGATCTTCAATCAGCATTGGCATTTTACGAAAACACATTAGGTTTCTCAAAGATTCATGAAGAAACGATTGAAGATCAACATGTGCATGCGGTCTTTTTGCAAGTAGGTGAGGTACATATTGAACTGCTCGAATCGACGACAGAGGATGGTCCCATCGCTCGGTTTGTATCCACTAAAGGTGCTGGTATACATCATATTGCCTATCGCGTAACTGATATTGAATCATGGTTGTTACGTGCAAAACAGTCGGGGTATCAATTAATTGATGAAACTCCACGAAATGGCGGGCAACATAAGCGTATTGCATTTTTACATCCTAAGATGACACAAGGTGTATTGACAGAATTCTGCGAGGTTATTGTAGATTAACTATGATTACCATGCTTGATAGGAGTTGTACATATGGATGATAAAGTAACGGAAATGGAAGATAGACGTAGCAAGATAGAACGTGGCGGCGGTGATCGCCGGATATTGGCACAACATGAAAAGGGCAAATATACAGCGCGCGAACGCATTGATCTATTACTTGATCCTGATTCATTTCGAGAGATCGGTGCTTTTATTGAACATCGAAGCTCTAATTTTGGCATGGATCAATTGGAAGCTCCTGCAGAAGGAGTCGTTACTGGTTGGGGAAAAATTGCTGGACGCATCGTGTATATATTTGCTCAGGATTTTACTGTTTTTGGAGGCGCTCTGGGAGAGATGCACGGACAAAAAATTGCGCGCATTATGGATCTTGCAGCTAAAAATGGAGCACCAGTCATTGGCTTAAACGATTCTGGTGGGGCGCGCATTCAAGAAGGGGTCGTCTCTCTAGACGGCTATGGTCATGTTTTTTATCGCAATGCCATTTACAGTGGCGTAGTTCCTCAAATCTCTGTTATTATGGGGCCTTGTGCTGGCGGTGCTGTTTATTCTCCAGCTATTACAGACTTTATCTTTATGGTGAATGGTACAAGTCAAATGTTTATTACTGGACCCAAAGTAATTGAAACGGTGACGGGCGAATCGATTAGTTCTGAAAATCTTGGTGGCGCTAAGGTTCATGCTAGTGTTAGTGGAGTCGCACATTTTGCGACCTCTACAGAAGAAGAAGCATTAGCTGGAGTGCGTCGTCTCTTATCTTTCTTGCCACAAAATCATCGCGATCAACCACCAGTTGGGGAAGTTGATGCAAAACGTGACATTGACGAAGATTTGCTTACGATAGTGCCCACAGATCCAACAAAGCCATACAATGTTCTTGAAGTGATTGAACGCATTGTGGATTTTGGGGATTTCTATGAAGTATCTCCGCAATTTGCGCGCAATGCTGTTGTCGGTTTTGCGAGAATGGATGGGCATCCAATCGGGATTGTCGCCAATCAACCAAAGTATCGGGCTGGAGGATTAGATATAGATTCTTCAGATAAAATCTCGCGCTTTATTCGCTTTTGTGATTCATTTAATATCCCCTTAGTTACTTTTGAAGACGTCACGGGCTTTATTCCAGGTGTTAAGCAAGAGCACGAGGGGATTATTCGTCATGGTGCAAAAATTTTATATGCGTACAGTGAAGCTACTGTACCAAAAATTACGGTCATTATTCGTAAAGCATACGGTGGAGCTTATGTAGCGCTAAATTCAAAAGCAATCGGCGCTGATCTTGTGCTGGCTTGGCCTTCTGCTGAAGTGGCCGTGATGGGGTCAGAAGGGGCCGCTAATATTATTTTTGCTCGTGAAATTAGTCTAAGTAAAGATCCAGAAAGCACGCGTGCTCAAAAAATTGCCGACTATAAACAGCAATTTGCCAATCCATATATTGCTGCTGCAGCTGGAATGGTAGACGACGTGATCGATCCGCGTGAGACACGTATAAAACTACTGGATGCATTAGAATCGTTGCGCTTTAAAGAAGAAGTTCGGCCCCATAAAAAACATGGGAAT
The DNA here is from genome assembly GCF_022606465.1 of Sulfoacidibacillus ferrooxidans. Taxonomy (NCBI): domain Bacteria; kingdom Bacillati; phylum Bacillota; class Bacilli; order Caryophanales; family Alicyclobacillaceae; genus Sulfoacidibacillus; species Sulfoacidibacillus ferrooxidans. The sequence goes on along the minus strand of NZ_JALBUF010000008.1, from coordinate 76,703 downwards.
ATACCGCTGTAACAAGGAGATCAGAAAAATGGATGCAGTGTTAACCATCGATCAAGAACGGCTGATTGCAGATTTTATGACGTTGGTATCTATTGGTAGCCATTCGCGTGAAGAAGCCAATGTAGCGGCATATATCAAAGGTGCGGTAGAAGAGCTTGGCTATTCTGTTGAAGAAGATCAGGCTGGAGATGTAGTTGGCGGCAATTCTGGAAACTTGATTGTCAGAGTCCCTGGTCATGCAGATTGGCCGACTGTTTTATTAATGGCACATATGGATACGGTTGCACCAGGACATGGAGTACGTCCTATACGGCACGCAGATCGTATCACAAGTGATGGACGTACAATCTTAGGTGCAGATGATAAAGCGGGAGTAGCAGGATTATTGCATTTGCTTACTATGCTACATGCGACTGGAGAAGATCATCCTCCGCTTGAAGTGGTTTTTACCATATGTGAAGAAGTGGGATTACTAGGTGCTAAGGCATTGGATCGTTCTTCTCTTAAGGCTAACTATGGCTTTGTTTTTGATTCTGGTGGACCGCTTGGATCAGTCGTAACTCACGGTCCTGCACAGGCAAAAATGATGGCCATCGTGCACGGTAAAGCGGCACATGCAGGCATGGCTCCTGAAAAAGGTGTTAGCGCCATTGAAGTAGCAGCTCACGCAATCTCGGAGATGAAACTAGGGCGCATCGATGAGAGGACTACAGCAAATATTGGACAAATAAAAGGTGGGTTTGCCACTAATATTGTGTGCGATGCTGTGGAATTGTACGCTGAGGCACGTAGTTTAGATGATGACCGCTTACAAGCACAGCAAAGTCACATGACTCAAGTGTTAGAACAAACCGCAAAGCGTTATGGAGTACATGCAGATGTTGAATGGACAGCGAGTTATCCTGCATTTGCATTACCTGAAGACTCCTTTTTGAGAAGTATATCAGCAAATGCGATCCATCGCTTGGGACTACCAACAAACTTTGTGCACTCTGGCGGTGGAAGTGATGCCAATGTCATTTCAGGAAAGGGTATCCCTGTAGTTAATTTAGCGATTGGATACCAACAGATCCATACCCTTGAAGAATGGATCGCGCTTGACGATTTAACCGGTTCTGCTCAATTGATGGTAGAATTAATTCGGGCTATTTCCGAATACGAGAATCACGCTTAAATAATGCTTCAGTTTGTCTAGAATTACGCATGGCTGCGATAAGGAAGATGAGTGCCAGACCTGTTCCAATCGCAGCTTCTTTTTCTTGTCTATGCAAGTATGCCTCAAAACTTTCTACTGCAAAAAAAATCATTAAAGAAAACCACGCTAAACGGTTAATGACTCGATGAAAAGTTCGCAAAATAGTGTGGTCGTGTATTTTTTCTAGGCGAAGATGACCAGTTCCAAATTGTTCAAAAGTTGAGCTTACGGCAGATGATAATCGATGTAATGGACTCCATAGACGATAGAGAACACGAATCCAATCGAGTAATCCGCGACTTTGTAAAAACTGTGCCCAGTGAAATGATGAATGATCAGTCTTTGTGTGTTCAGCTTCTGCCGTGTTGTTTTCTTTTGTATTTCCTTTGGCTTTGCGTGATAGATAGGGTTGAATGATGGCTAAGTAGGGGACGGTTGGCTCTATTTCAGTAGATAAACCAGCTACAATTCCTGCAGCACGCCCCAGAAAGGTGAGATGATAAGGGAGCTGCATAGGTTGTTCGTAAACAAATGTTTGTAATGCTATAAGAATGCCTTGAATCATTTCGTTGGTGATGAGATCTGGCGTTTGGTTTTCAAAGTATGGAGTCATTAGTGAGCGCAAAGATTGCAATAAGGCGTGAATATCAGCATCTGGTAGAACGATTACGCCCATCTCTCGTAACGAGTAGAGCATTTGACGTGCATCTTCATCGACAATTGCACGAAGGAAATGACGTAACCCATCACGGTTAGGTTGATCAATGTGGCCCATCATGCCAAAATCTAAAAAAATAAGCTGTCCTTTCTCATCAATCCATACATTACCTGCATGTGGATCTGCGTGAAAAAACCCATCGTACATTACTTGTGCTAGAAAGGCTTCTATAAATCGTTTTGCAACGTCTCCTGGATCGATGTTGTGTTCTTCCATGAAGGTTAGATCATTGATCTTTGCACCTACCATATATTCCATCACTAATACATGTTTCCGAGTCAACTGTGCAAATAGTCTAGGGACTTTTATGCCTGTTCGCTGAGCGAAAAAATGTGTAAATTGTTCGAGATGAGCAGCTTCGATGTGATAGTCTAACTCTTCAAACGTCGTGCGTTGCACCTCATCATAGATCGCATATAAATCGATCCGATCTCGTAACGGAGCACTTTTTTGTATGATAGAAATCACGATGCGTATGGCCAGTAGATCAGTGCGGATCATACGCGCTATATGAGGTCGTTGTACTTTAATGGCCACACATTCACCTGATGATAAAATTCCTTTATGTACTTGACCTAGCGATGCTGCAGCTATAGGTGTTTGTTCAATTGTTTGAAAATAGGTGGATAAATCTCCATCATAGGATTGAACGAGTTGTTGTTGGATCACTGGGAATGCTACAGGAGTGATGCGATCTTGTAATTGTTCTAATTCCTCAATACACGATTGGGGTAATAAATCGGCACGAGAACTAAGAAACTGCCCAAGTTTGATCATCATACCTTCTAGCTCAAGCGCAGTCTTTCGAAACTCTTTCGCTTGTGCGCGCCACAGTTTATCCCATACATGCTTTGGAAGTGGTCGATGTTGACGACGTTCTTTCCGTAACAGGCGATGAATTTGCCAGAAAAATACTAGGCTCATCACAATGATTCGCATCATACGATAAACCCGATTTTGCGATTTATTGTGCCACATATTCACGAATCACAAACGAATGGACGCGTTTTGCTATCGTGCGTTCGGCAAGAACACCAGCCAATGTTGCATCTGGATAACTCTGTAATATACGGATCCAATGTCGCACTTCATGGGCTCGACCTGAGACTGCAAACTTGTTCTTATGATAAAATACTTTCACTAAGATATCCCCCTTAACTCACACAGGTTGCTCCATGTTTCTTATGTCTTGGAGGTGGAAAATATGAATGAACAACTACATGAGACTCAAACTGCAACAAAAGAAATTTTCCGCGGTAAGATGATTAGTCTACGCGTGGACACTGTAACATTACCAAATGGCAAGACAACCACTCGAGAAGTGGTAGAGCATCCCGGAGCGGTAGCCATCGTTGCACTGCCTACAAGTGATGAAGTGTTGCTTGTTCACCAATTTAGGTATGCAACAGGACAAGTGTCCATTGAATTGCCAGCTGGTAAACTTGAACCAAATGAGCAACCAGATCAAGCAGCGATTAGGGAGTTACAAGAAGAAACTGGCTATCATACATCCACAATTGCTCCTGTTATGCAATTTTTTTCAACTCCAGGCTTTTCTGATGAACGGATGTATCTCTATGTTGCAAAAGATCTTACAAGTGGAGAACAACAGCTAGATGAAGATGAATTTGTTTCCTGTACTCGTGCAAACAAAATGAAGGTCAAAGAAATGATTGCACAAGGAGATATCACTGATGCTAAAACGTTAGTCGGTTTACTATGGTGGTTACAACAATCATGATTGCTGCTAAGCCATCTCTTACACAGTATTATGTTGATGGGCACATTCATATAGGGAGAGCAAACGGCGGCGAACCGATTAAAATTTCTGCGGCACCTTCTCTTACCTTGACCCAGGTCATTCATATAGCGATGGAAGAAAAGGGCATTCAGATGATCGGTTTAATAGATGCAGTTGCCACACCGGTATTGCGTGATATTGAAGAGATGCTAGCAAGTAATCACCTTAGGCCCTTACAAGCAGGTGGATTACAAGCACAAAATGGATTAACCATTCTCTTAGGTGGGGAAATAGAGGTGCGCGGTCCAACGGGAGGGGCGGCTCATTTTGGTGTATTTGTGCCACATATAGAAGAACTAAGGGAGCTTGCACAGTGGCTTTCTAAAGAACAGACGAACTCTTCTTTATCATCACAACGAGTAAAATATGCAAACGCAAACGAACTAGGGGCATTCATCTATGACCTAAAAGGTATTCTTATGGTCAATCATGCATTTACACCACACAAAGGTCTTTATGGTAATTGTGTCGCCCATTTAGCAGATATGATCGATCCAAAGTATGTTACAGCGATAGAGTTAGGATTATCGTCAGACACAGAAATGGCTGATTATTTATCAGAACTGAGTGAGTTCACTTTTGTTACTAATAGTGATGCGCATTCTTTACCGCGCATCGCTCGTGAATATCATGTAGCAGCATTAGGTGCTCCGACGTTTGGTGACTATCAAGCTGCACTCCTGCGAGAGGGCGAGGGGAGTATAGTGAAAAATATCGGATTATTCCCTGATCTAGGTAAATACCACCTAACTGCTTGTGCGATTTGTCATGCTCCCATAACGAATGAGGGGGCACCCTGTACATCGTGTGGAGCTACCCGAACAATCCCTGGTGTTGCCAACCGTTTGCATGAGATTGCAGATCGTTCGCATTCGGTATCTCCTGCGCATAGGCCACCCTATATTCACCAGGTACCTCTTGCATTTATACCTGGAATTGGATCTAAGCTCATCAACAAATTACTCGATCATTTTGGAACGGAAATGAACATTTTAAATGAAGTGCCGAAAAATGATTTAGCAAAGGTCATCGGTGATCGGTTAGCAGACTTAGTGATCAAAGCGCGTTTTGGTGAATTGTCCTTTGAAGCAGGGCACGGTGGGCGCTATGGCAAAATTCTTATCGTGCAAAACAGCTAGTACTTTTCTCAGTCGTCCTAATCGGAATGGCCCTGTCATAATCTAAATGACAGGGGGGAAGTCCCATGTTTGTTCGCAAAGCGCATAGTTTTAAGACATCATATACTTTGCGGCCTCTCTTTACAGAGGGTATGCATTTACTCGTATTTATGTCTGTCCTTTATGCAGTTGGATTTGTTATTGGATTGGTTATCTATTATTCATTTCCAACGTCACTTCAAAACGGTTTCATTGTAAGAATTCACGAGGCCATTGTATCTCTACTGACTGGCAGTACAGTACCTCATGTAGTGATTACAGAGAGTACAGTAGAGCTATTACTACTTTTTTTTCTGTGGATTTTTGCGCAAACAAGTGTGGGTACACCATTTATTGTGGGCCTTCTTTTCTTGCGAGCAGTTAGTGCAGGACTCACTTTTTTAGCTATTATGGTCGCTTTTGGTCTGCGTGGATTTGGATTTGATTTGCTTGCAATAGCGCCATCGAATATACTCACAGGTGGGAGCTTTATATTAGCTGCTACAGTCGGTTTGCTATTGATCCGTCATTCGAGAAAAGGCGGGAAATCAACATTTGGTTACCCTGTATGGGTCGCTTATCACGGAGCTGTATTGGTTGCCGCAGTGGTTCTCCTCTGTTCAGGAAAATTAGAAACAGCAGCCACGATGCATGCCTTGGGATGGCTTGCCTTATCACCAGGAAGATAATCAAGCAAAGGCTGGGTTGAACGTGGAACAGAAGCGCTTTACTGTTATTAATGATTCATTTGTTTGTCGCGTGTGTCAAACAGAAGTTCTGCCATTGCATAAAGGGTGTCGTAATCATTGCCCACATTGTCTTCACAGTGTGCATGTGGACAAGTTCCCAGGAGATCGGGCGGCAAACTGCGAGGGGATCATGATTCCTGTACGTATATTTATGCATAGTAAAAAAGGCTATATGGTAGAACATCAGTGTGAACACTGTGGATACCGCTCAGTCAATAAATTGGCGCTTGAAGATGCCACCCAACCTGACGAAATGCACACTGTATTAGAATTGGTCAGGAAAAGTGCACATTAAGCTGTCCATAGCAAGAAGTAGGATAGTTATTCATTAGGGAGGTTTTTTCTGTGTTTATCGGGGTACCGAAAGAAATTAAGGATAATGAAAATCGCGTAGCCATGACACCGGCGGGTGTTCGTTCACTCATTTCGGCTGGGCATACGGTCATAGTTGAAACAAGTGCAGGAGTGGGAAGTGGGTTTCTTGATGACGACTATCGGCAAGCTGGTGCACAGCTTGGAGCAACTGCAGCCGATGTATGGAATACCGTTGATATGATCATGAAAGTAAAGGAACCTCTACCAAGTGAATATCGCTATTTTCGGGAAAATTTAATCCTATTCACCTATCTCCATCTTGCACCGGAATATGAACTCACACAAGCATTGATGAATAGCGGCATTGTTGCTGTTGCGTATGAAACGATTCAACTCCCAGATCGCTCTTTGCCGTTACTTATGCCTATGAGCGAAGTCGCAGGAAGAATGTCCGTTCAAATCGGTGCACATTTCCTAGAACATTCAGCGGGTGGAAAAGGAATTGTATTGGGTGGAGTACCTGGTGTCATGCCTGGACAAGTAGTGATTGTTGGTGGGGGCATCGTCGGTATCAATGCAGCCAAAATGGCCATGGGTACAGGGGCTGATGTAACTATTTTAGATGTGAATGCAGATCGCTTGCGCCAGCTTGACGATTTATTTGCAGGGCGCGTTCGTACACTCATGTCGAATGAATACAACCTTGAATTAGCTGTTCAGTCTGCAGATCTACTTGTAGGTGCAGTGCTGATTCCAGGATCACGCGCACCAAAACTGGTTACTGAACAGATGGTTGAAAAAATGTCGCGCGGTTCAGTCATTGTAGACGTAGCAATCGATCAAGGTGGGTCCATTGAGACCATTGATCATGTAACTACGCATAGCCATCCTACATATGAAAAGCATGGTGTGATACATTATGCAGTGGCTAATATGCCAGGTGCAGTTCCGCGTACGTCGACACTTGCCTTAACCAATGTAACATTGCCTTATGCATTGCAACTCGCCAATAAAGGGTATGTTGCCGCAGTGTCTGATAATCCAGCACTTGCAAAAGGGGTTAATGTCCTAAAAGGTCGTGTCACATATGAAGCGGTGGCACAGGGACTACATCTAGAATATACTCCTCTCGATCAAGTACTTGTCGGTTAATATAGGGACAACTTGTCATGTTTATGGTTTCCCCCGCATACATCATTGCATGCGGGGGAGGATTCATATGAAAAATGCTTACGTTGGTTTAGTGTTTTTGATTTGTACTTATGCACTATATTTAATGTCCTCACATGTACATGCTATGTTTTTATACGATTTGTCTAGTTCTGCAACAATACCTCCTTTATGGCGACATATTGCAGCTTACGTTCTAGGTGGGCCGTAATCAACATTTTAAATGCATAAAGCAGCATGGAAGGGAGGTTCTAGGACATTGGATCCCCAAATTACGCTGTTTATTCAATACATCATGGTAGAACGCGGATTGTCCTCCAATACTGTTCATGCCTATCAGACAGACTTAGTTGCGTTTAGTAAATTTTTAGAGGAACGTCATATCCAAGAGTTTAGTGAAGTTGATCGCACACTTCTCGTTTTATACCTTCAAAATTTGCGTATTCAAAAACGGGCAGCAGCTACCATTGCACGAAATGTAGCTAGTTTACGCGCCTTATTTGAATTTCTTGCACGCGAGAGATACCTTACGTCTAATCCAGCGTATGATCTAGAATCTCCAAAAACTGCGAAACGTTTGCCGCATAGTCTGACATTAGAAGAGGTAGAACATTTACTTGCTGCTCCAGATACACACCAACCATTAGGATTACGCGATAAAGCAATGCTTGAACTTTTATATGCCACAGGTCTTCGAGTGTCTGAACTCATTACTCTTCGTGTATTCGATGTGAACTTATCCGCTTCTTTTATTCAATGCTTTGGAAAGGGTGCAAAAGAACGGATTATTCCATTGGGAAGTTTAGCTCGTCACGCCATTGACACCTATATACTTACTGCACGTACACATATGTTACGAGATCCACAAGAAAGCGCACTTTTTGTCAATCATTTAGGTGATCCGCTCACCCGTCAAGGTTTTTGGAAAATCATTAAAAAATACGCTAACATTGCAGGTATTCAATCTGAACTAACTCCACACACACTACGCCATTCGTTTGCAACTCATTTATTAGAACATGGAGCAGATCTGCGTGCAGTACAAGAGATGCTTGGACATGCAGACATTTCAACTACGCAAATCTATACGCATGTAACGCGATCACGCTTACAGGATGTTTATCATAACAGCCATCCGCGCGCCTAATGATTGATAACACGAATATATGAGGTGAATCATATGGGAAGAGTGATACTTATTGTTTTAGATTCTGTTGGGATAGGACATGCTCCTGATGCTGCAGCCTATGGGGATGTGGGATCCAATACGATTGGTCATGTAGCAAAAGTGTTAGGTGGGCTACATGTTCCTCACTTGGCATCGTTAGGGTTAGGCAAAATCACTGAAATTGAAGGTGTTTCTACTACTGATGTACACGGTGCATACGGCATGATGGCACCACAGTCAGCTGGGAAAGATACTACAAATGGTCATATGGAATTTGTCGGGGTCACCCTGCGAGAACCTCTTCCCACCTATCCAAATGGATTTCCCAAAGAAATTATGGAACCTTTTGAACACAGGATTGGTAGAAAGACACTGGGTAATTACCCATCTAGCGGAACGGTTATCTTGGACGAATTAGGAGAAGAGCATCTAAATACAGGATTTCCTATTGTATATACTTCAGGAGACAGTGTATTTCAACTAGCTGCACATGAAGATGTTATCTCCGTTTCACAATTATACGAAATGTGTGCAGTAGCTCGATCGCTACTCGTTGGTGAACATGCAGTAGGGCGTGTCATCGCGCGGCCTTTTACTGGGACTGTAGGTCACTTTGCGCGAACAGCTAATCGTCGCGATTTTTCACGTGATTTTGGACCGACCTTGTTAACGCACCTCACAGATCAGCAAATTCCCGTTATCGGAATTGGTAAAATTGAAGATATTTATGGCGGACAAGGGATTACGCGCGGTATTCATACGCAAGGGAACGACGATGGAATCAATCAGACCTTGACGGCAATGGAGGAAATTGAAGGGCCTGCATTTATTTTTACCAACCTTGTTGATTTTGACATGCTTTATGGGCATCGCAATGACCCGCTAGGATTTGGACGTGCTATTGAAGCGTTTGATCGCCGTCTGCCAGAACTATTACAACGGCTACAACCAGATGATATCCTCTTGATTTCTGCGGATCACGGATGTGATCCTACTACACCTTCCACGGATCATAGTAGAGAATGCGTTCCGATTATAGGATATTATCCTGGAATGATGACAAGCGAAAATATGGGCACCCGTTCAACTTATGCCGACATCGGAGCTACTATTGCTGATTTTTTTAACGTGGAGTGGTCCATCGGTACGAGCTTTTATGAACATTTAAGGAGGAATTAAGGTGCGTCCATCTGAATATATAGCGGTAAAACGCGATGGTCATGAATTGACACGTGAGCAAATTACTACGTGGATCCATAGCTACACCAAAGGAGAGATTGCAGATTACCAAATGGCCGCTTGGTTAATGGCTGTTTATTTAAAGGGTATGACTGCAAAAGAAACGAGTGCTCTTACAGATGCGATGATCAGTAGCGGTGAGTCCCTGGATCTATCTGCTTTTGGACATCTGACAAGCGACAAGCATAGCACAGGAGGCGTGGGCGATAAAACGTCTCTTATTTTAGGTCCATTGGCTGCTGCATGCGGAATAAAAGTGGCTAAAATGTCAGGGCGTGGATTATCCCACACAGGTGGTACCATTGATAAACTAGAAGCGATTGAACATCTGAAAACTGGGCTAACGACGACTGAACTGCTGAAACAAGTGGAGGATATCGGTATTGTCATTTGTGGTCAAACAGGCGATCTTGCACCTGCAGATAAATTGCTCTATGCGTTGCGTGATGTCACTGCCACAGTAGACTCACTTCCGCTCATCGCGGCTTCTATAATGAGTAAAAAAATTGCAGCAGGTGCACATAACATCGTTCTCGATGTAAAGGTGGGAGAAGGTGCCTTTATGAAAACGATCGATGAGGCTATATCTCTTGCATCTATGATGGTTGCTATTGGCAGTGATTTGGGCCGAAACGTGGTGGCTTATATTACCGATATGAACGAGCCACTTGGACGGACGATTGGCAACGCTGTAGAAGTACAAGAAGCGGTAGAAACGCTTAAGGGTCAGGGGCCCAAAGACCTAACGGATGTGTGCATTGTCCTTGCAACAGAAATGGTACATTTAGCAAAACAGATCCCAGTTGAACAAGCACATCAAGAAGTTACAGAAGCATTGGCGTCTGGCCGTGCACTTCATCTATTTCAGCAGATGGTTCAAGCTCAAGAGGGGATATGGGATGAACAACGGAACGGTCCTAAGATGCAAAGTGCACCAGTTGAGATGCAAGTTTTATCACGAGTTGATGGCTATGTCGATACGATTCATGCTCTTCAATTAGGTACCATAGCAATGGAACTCGGTGCTGGACGTGTTCGCAAAGAAGATGCGATCGATCCATCAGTAGGGATCGTTTTGCAAAAACAAAAAGGTGAGTTATGTAAAATAGGAGAACCACTAGCTACAATTTTTGCACGCTCCAAGGAAGACGCTAAACGCGCTGCACAAGAGATCGTAAAAGCCATTGATATTTCTACGTCGATGCCGAAATTACTTCCTCATTATTACGCAAAGGTCAGTCCATCCGGTGTCGAACGAATATCGTAAAGATAGTCAGTTTTACAATACTTTTCGCATAGAGAGTGCATCGTTCGCGCACACTATTCCTCATCAGATTGTGTTTATGTGATGAGGAGGCGATGTCGTTGTGGATGTCTAAGCTACAGCGCATACCCAAGCAGTTTAAGTTAGCCGCTTTGACTTGCTTAATAAGTAGTGCATCTATGATGCCCGTTTTGCCTGTACAAGCGGCAACAGATGTAGTACTAGCGCAGCAAGCGAAAGCTGCGATTCTGATGGATGCAACCACAGGATCAATTTTATTTGCTAAAAATGAGCACCAGCGGTTACCAATTGCAAGTGTCACAAAAGTGATGACCATGTTGTTAGTTTTTGATGCCATTGATCGTGGGCAACTTCATTTAACCGATCGCATCAGAACTTCAGATTATGCTGCAAGCATGGGCGGTTCCCAAATTTTTTTAAAACCGGGCGAACAAATGACGTTACGCGACATGCTAAAAGGCATAGCTATTAGTTCTGCTAATGATGCAGCTGTTGCAGTAGGCGAACATCTTGCTGGATCTGAAGAGAACTTTGTTCGTCTTATGAATGCGAGAGTGCAAAGTTTGCACTTAAAGGATACTCATTTTGCGAATGCCAATGGCTTGCCAGTAGCCAATCATTACGCATCCGCCTATGATCTGGCTATCATCTCAAGAGAATTGATGCATCATGAGCAAGTGACAAAGTTTACTGGTGTGTATAGTGATCATCTTCGAGAACATTCGGAAAATCCTTTTTGGTTAGTAAATACGAATAAATTGATTCGTTTTTATCAAGGAATGGATGGGATTAAGACAGGATATACGGCAGAGGCAAAATACTGTTTAGCAGCTTCTGCAAAACGCAATCAATTTCGGGTCATTGCTGTAGTATTAGGTGAACCAACAGCCCCGATTAGAAATGCAGAAGTGACAGGTATGATGAATTATGCTTTTAGTCATTATGATGTAAAGCCTATCTATGGAAAAGGGCAAGTGGTAGCACTCGCTCCTGTATTGCGTGGACAACTTCAAGCAGTCGGTGTAGCTCCCGTTTCACCTGTAGGAATTTTAGTAAGTAAAATGGATCACTCGATTACAGGAACCATCAAAAAGGAATTCGTTCCTCTTGTTGCACCTGTTAAAAAAGGACAATTGGCAGGAACTATTAAAATTATAAGTAATGATAAGATCGTGGCATCGATTCCCTTGGTAACAGTTTCTGAAATAGAGAAAGTATCGTTCATTGAGATGCTGGGTAGATCCATGCATTCACTCTTTTTGCTTGGACGTTAAACTATGACTGACATGGCAAGTCGAGTCTGTTCAGAGATAGCCGTGAGTGCAAGTGCGTGCTCACGGCTAATGATGGCCATTCGTGTATCACCTAATTTTTGATAAATCGTCTCTAATTCTTTATGTATTTGTATAGAAGTCATATGAATGTGATGTTCGGATAGTATATGTAACGACTCTCGATACATAGTGATTGCTTCATGATGAGATCCTTGTGCATATGCTATTTGACCTTTCAAACGAAGACATTGAGCGTGTTGTAACGTTCCTTTTTCAAGAAGCACTTCTGCGCGTTCAAGACTCCTACTGGCATCCTCGAATTGTAATAGTGAAAATTCACATGTTGCGCGCTCGATCCACGCTTGAGAGAGACCATCGTTAATCCCTAGTTCATAAAACTCAGAGAGAACGGGTATGATTGCATACAATGAATCTTCAAATTTCCCTAGTTCCCGTAATATCATTGCGTAATTTAATTTGGCATCAAGTGATTGTACTTCTAAGTCTAAACTTTGATAATAGGTAATGGCTAATGTAGACATGTGTAATGCTTTTTCTGATAGGCCTAAATCAGCATAAATCACTGACAACATATTGCAAGTCTCTGCTAAGTGTTCTTTATCATCAATGGATTGTAATTGCTGATATGAATCTTGTGCATAATATAATGCCTTTTCTGCATGACCAGAACGGTATAAAATAATACACATCGTTTTTCTTAAGTCATATATGGATAAATAGGTTATATGTTGTTGTTCAGATAAATAATAAATTGCTTTTTTATAACAATATAAAGCAAGCGGCAATCTACCTAATTCTACGTATAAGTCTCCTTGTCTAGTCATACACAGTGCACCAATATGAGGGTCCTTTTGAATCACTGCCTCCACTTCAACATCTGCATATAAATCAATAGCTTCATCATAGTGATGGACAAGTTGCTTTGCGTATGCTAACTCCAAGTATAGTTCAGAGGATTTTATGTATCTATTAGAAGTTTGCTCCAATTGCTGTAAGAGTGCTAGAGCGATCTCTCCCTTTTTTTTCTGAAGAAATTCTCTGGCTTCTTTCATGATTTGTAGTTGTAAATTCCGCGATTCCAGATCACTTATGAGGTCTTGTGGCTTTATCCCTAGCTGCTCTGCAAGCAACTGAATGACACGAAAAGAGGGAGCAACACGATCTGATTCAATCTGGCTAATTAATCCTGCAGTAATTTCTCCACGCGTTAGTTCTCCTTGTGTCAATCCTCTTTCGATTCGTAATGCGCGAATTTTTGCTCCAAGTGTTCGCGGTAAACTAGATTCCACTATCATTCTCCTTTCATACAACTTTAATATACCATGGTTGTGGCTTTATGGGTACTTCTAAATGGATCCGCTTAAAACGTTGTCGAATTTTCGGGTATTTCAACTAGTTTTGTCGACAGGCAGGAGACTTTCCTTTGATACGCGAACTGATATAACAAGAAGGCTCTTACAATGAGGCTGCAGTTTCCAGGAAGGAGCTTGCAAAGATGAAGGTACAAATTGAAACCTTAAATCGTGGATCCATGATGATTGCCACACTTCATGGCGAACTGGATCATCATGCGGCTGAACATGTAAGGGGGACACTGGACCGAGAGATCGATGCTACAAAAACTAAGTATCTCATTCTTGATTTACGAGGTGTCACATTTATGGATAGTTCAGGTCTAGGGGTGATTTTAGGACGCTATAAAAAATTACATAGCCAATCAGGAGAGCTGATTATTACTTCATTGTCAAAACCCATTGAAAGACTTTTTGAAATGTCTGGTTTACACAAAATCGTGAAGATCTATAAGGATCGTGCCACTGCAATTCAAGCTTTAAAGGAGGTAGCAAAGTGAATTCTACTAATTTCATGTCTATGACCTTTCGTGCGCTCTCAGAAAATGAGGCATTTGCACGAGTTGCTGTAGCTGCCTTTGTTGCTCAAATGAATCCTACAATGGATGAATTGACTGAAATAAAGACAGTGGTATCAGAAGCAGTAACAAACTGTATTATTCATGGCTATGGAGAAAAAGATGGAGACATCTATTTGCATTGTAAAATCATGGGTGATAGTATAGAGCTAGTGGTGGAAGATCATGGGGTGGGTATTGAAGATATAGATGTAGTCCGAGAGCCCCTTTATACATCTCGACCTGAGCTTGAACGTTCAGGCATGGGCTTTACCATCATGGAATCTTTTGTCGATGAATTTGATGTAGAGTCTGTGGTAGGCCGTGGTACGATGTTGCGTTTTATCAAGCGCATTCGCACGCCCCAGAGCGCTACCCATCATGAGGTGTAGGAACAATGAATCATGGAGTAGCTCGCGATTACCCAAAGTTATCGGACGATCGCGTGCGTGCGCTTATCCAAGCTAGTCAAGAAGGAGATGCATCCGCACGCGACGAGTTAGTCGTTAGTAACCAACGCTTGGTTTGGGCAGTTGTTCAGCGTTTTCTTGGGCGCGGATATGAACCTGACGATCTTTTCCAGATTGGTTGCATAGGATTAATGAAAGCTGTAGATAAGTTTGACTTACATTACGATGTAAAATTTTCAACTTATGCCGTTCCTATGATTATTGGGGAGATTCAGCGTTTCTTACGCGATGATAACACAGTAAAAGTGAGTCGTTCGCTAAAAGAATTAGCCAGGCATATTAGACGTAAACGAGATGATCTTGCAAAAGAACTAGGTCGGCAACCTCAAATCAATGAAATAGCTGATGCTCTTGGCATTGAACCTGCAGAAGTAGTATTAGCACAAGAAGCGATGCGGGTACCGGCCTCTATCCATGAAACAGTGTTTGAAAACGAGGGCGATCCCATTTATTTGATGGATCAAATAGCTGATGCAGAGCAAGATAAATGGTTTGATAAACTAGCTTTGCACGATGCTTTATCACGGCTTCCAGAACGAGAAAGATTGATTGTCTATATGAGATTTTTTAAAGACAAAACTCAGTCTGAAGTTGCTGATATGCTGCATATCTCTCAAGTGCAAGTATCGCGTTTAGAAAAGCGAATTTTGCATAGCATTAGAGAGACTTTGTTGACGGATGAAAATCTCTAATTGGTCTAAGACGTAAGACCGATCATATTTTGACCCCATTTGGAAACCATAAGGGTGTCGATTCATTAGAATTGACACCATGAGGTTAGGAGATGGGGTCTTTTGGGCGTTTCACTGGGCAATCGTCAAAAGCAATATCAGCAATTTTTAAAAGGACGGCAACCAACTCGACCTGTGCTGCGCAATGTGTTGCGTGCCTTTCTAGCAGGTGGAACGATCTGTTTACTTGGACAGGGAATACAGGAACTTTTCGTGCATTACTATCACATGAGTGAAAAAATGGCAGGGAATCCTACTGTAGCTATTCTTATTATGCTTTCTGCTGTATTAACTGGTATAGGCATCTACGATCAATTTAGTCAATGGGCAGGAGCAGGTTCTGCTGTTCCAGTTACTGGATTCGCCAATGCAATGACCTCTGCAGCACTTGAACATAAAACGGAAGGATACGTTGTTGGCATTGGTTCCAATATGTTTAAACTGGCTGGACCTGTCATTGTTTTTGGTGTAGTATCTGCTTTTTTTGTTGGGCTTGCACGATATATCATCTTGCACGTGTAAAACGCATTCGTGCTCTAATCGGATAAAACGGAGGTGAGGATGTGCGAATTGGTCAACAAACATGGGCGTTTCATTCGCACCCCCGCATCTTGGGAACGGGAACGGCGGTAGGGGAAAAAGAAGGAAGAGGTCCACTTGGAAAAGAGTTTGATTTAATCTTCTCTGATCCATATCTTGGTCAGGAAAGTTTTGAAAAAGCGGAGCGCAAGTTGCTTGAAGAGGCACAGGAAAAGGCTGTAAGCAAGGCCGGTCTTACAATGGAACATGTCGATTTCTCGGTATCCGGTGACCTACTTCCGCATAATATCTCTGCCAATTTTGCAGGAAGAACGAATACTAAACCACTGCTTGGTATTTATAGCGCATGTGCGACAAGCATGGAGGCTGTTGCACTCTGTGCACTCTTAGTGGATTCGGATGCTGCGCAGTATGCGTTAGCAAGTACAAGTAGTCACAATAGTACTGCAGAACGAGTGTTTCGATATCCTACTGAATATGGAGCGCAAAAACCTCCAACTGCACATTGTACTGTGACAGGAGCAGGTGCAGCACTCATCGGTAAAGGAATATCAGGTCCTACGATTCATTATGCCACCATTGGGAAAGTAGTCGATCTTGGGGTAAAAAGCCCTTGGGAAATGGGGGCGGCCATGGCTCCGGCTGCAACTGATACGATTGTGGCACACTTAAAGGATACTGGTTTGACAGTAGACGATTACGATCTCATCGCTACGGGAGATCTTGCACGCGTCGGTCATCCGATTGCACGCGAACTTTTATTGCGTCAAAACATAGATGTTGGCGATCGATTTACTGACTGTGGCATGCTTATGTATGACCCTACACAACCTGAAGTATTTAGCGGTGGCAGTGGGCCTGCATGTTGTGCATGTGTGACATTTGCACATCTATTGAGACGCCTCCAAGCGGGCGAATGGAACCGCATCCTCGTTGTTGCGACGGGAGCGTTACTCTCGACTGTGAGCGCGCAGCAAAGTGAAACGATTCCCTGTATTGCACATGCTGTAACTATTGAAGCGCAAACTTTTTCGTGAGGTGATGACGCACATGCCGCATCCTTGGATCTTTCTTACAGCTTTTGTGGTAGGAGGATTAATTTGCGTTATCGGACAACTTCTCCTTGACTTAACTAAGTTAACTCCAGCGCATGTAATGACCATCTTAGTTGTTTCCGGTGCCGTGCTCGATGGATTGGGATGGTATGATCCTCTTATTCAATTTGCAGGTGCAGGTGCTACAGTACCTATTACTTCGTTTGGCAATGCACTTGTTCATGGTGCTATGGCAGAAGCCAATCAATATGGAATTATTGGCCTTATAACTGGGATTTTTGAAGTTACAAGTGCTGGAATTTCCGCGGCCATTGTATTTGCATTTCTCACAGCACTGATTGCGCGGGCGCGTGGTTAATATGGTGAGGGGGTTAGCAAAATGGAACAACAGCGACCGCGCGTTATTTTAGTCACTGATGGCGATATTATTGCGAGAACGGCTCTTGAAATAGCAGCTTCTCTTGTTCATGCAAGGGTGATTTCCCGTTCTGCAGGCAATCCAACACCACTTGCAGGGGCAACTATTGCAGATCTTGTGCTTCATGCAGCGCATGATCCAGTGATCGTGATGCTGGATGACAACGGTACTTGGGGTCAAGGTCCTGGTGAACAGGCACTTCGCAGTTTAGTTCAAGATCGGCGTATTCGCATCATTGGTGTACTTGCAGTAGCTAGTAATACGCGTTATGTTCGTGGTGTGAAGGTGGATTTTTCCATAGATCGACGCGGACGTATCGTTGATGCAGCTGTCAATAAATACGGATTTCGGTTACGCAGTAAACGAAAATTTATTTTTGGTGACACTGTGGATATTTTACGAAGACTACGCGTTCCCTGTTTAATAGGGATTGGGGACATTGGAAAGATGAAAGGCCTTGATGATCGCCATCGCGGATGCCCTGTGACCGTTAGCGCATTACGACTTCTTATTGAACTAGATGAGTTTTCCATGGGCGATAGCCGTAACGCTTCACCACTTCTCCTCGTACAATAAGTGTGAAAGAGGAGGAGAAAACCTATGCTAACTGTCCTCGGCTGGATTCCACAGATTGTTCGGTTTTTTGGCGTATTTCGTGGCGTTGCAGGGTTCGTGGTTCCTATTTGGCCTTATGTGTCCAAGTTTTTCCGCGGTGGCAAGATGCCAGCCCTGGGTCATTAAAACGTCTGTTGAAGCCGGTCGGCGCCCAACCGATTGGCTACTTTTTTCATTAGCTTTACAATGAGTATCTCTGATCAGTATACTGTATGTAACAATTCCATATGTTCCTTCAGGGCAGGGTGAGGCAAGTTCCAACTCCCGACCGGTGGTGACGCATCTGCGAAGTCCACGAGCCTTATTGGCATGAACTGGTGAAAAACCAGTACCGACGGTATAGTCCGGATAAAAGAAGGATGTGGAGTCATGCGCGTATGATCGCATGCTCTGTTTCATTTTGAGCGCCCTGAGTCATCACTATGGCGCTTTTTTATTTGCCTGATTGTGCATTTAACATCCTCTAAGGAGTGGGGGCGTTCTCGTGCCTATTGGTGACGAAGAGTATATGCGGATGGCGATTCAACTAGCTACATTTGCTACTGGTCGAACAAGCCCAAATCCTCTGGTAGGAGCTGTATTAGTTAAAGGGAACAGAATCGTAGGATTTGGTGCACATCTTCAATCCGGGAAGAAGCACGCAGAGATTCACGCGTTAGATATGGCAGCAGACGATGCGTTTGAGAGCACTCTTTATGTTACGCTAGAACCATGTGCACATTATGGTAAAACACCCCCCTGTGCACATGCTTTAGTTAAAGCAGGTATTCAACGCGCTGTCATCGCGATGAGAGATCCATTTTCATTAGTTGCAGGAAAAGGCATAGCCATTCTGAGGGATGCAGGAATTACGGTCGAAGTTGGACTATTGGAATCTGAGGCTAGATCCCTAAATAAAATATATCTACATTATATTGAACATCAGCGCCCATTTGTTACGTTGAAGTTAGCTGCGTCTATGGATGGTTGGATAGCGACAACGGATGGAACACCACTTGCGCTTACAGGAACAGAAGCACAACGAGAGACACATCAATTACGCAATCAAGTAGATGCCATCATGGTTGGTGTTAATACGATTATTCAAGATAATCCGCAGCTCACAACACGTCAGATCGCCAATGGGAGAAATCCCATTCGCTATATTTTCGATCACATGTTGCGAACCCCTGTTGGTGCACGTGTAGTGACAGATCAAGCCGTATCCACAGTGATTCTGTGCTCACCAACTGCTGACCCTACAAAAGCAGAGGAGCTCCGAGCGTGCGGAGTAGAAGTCGTGCACTTACATTCATTAGAAGAGGATGAGATGATCCGTGAAGCACTTGCTTTGATGGGTGAACGTGGACTACGACACGTGTTACTAGAGGGTGGAAGTACACTTGCGCAGGCATTCTTAGATGCACAAGCTGTTGATGAGGTATGGATGTTTCATGCGCCAGTTTTTCTTGGGAGCGGTTGGCCTACCTTAAAACAATCTCATCAATCTAGTGGCCAATCCTTTCCGATTAGACTCAAGGATATTGTACGGAAAACCATAGGTGCTGATGAATTGACCATTGGTAAACCGGTGTATACCGATGAAACGCTGTTGGATTGAATGCACTTTTGGTCATATGGATAACAGATAGAGGGAATGAACTTGTTCACTGGACTAATTGAAGAGATGGGCACGGTTATAAAAATAGAACGAACAGGGCGCGCACTGTTGTTATCGATTGCTGCAAAGAAGTTGTTTGCGCACACAAAAATAGGTGACAGTGTCTCTGTAAACGGCGTCTGTCTCACGATCACAAAACAAGGAAATGGTTTTATGGTAGTCGATGCAGTTCCAGAGACTGTAAAACGCACTGCACTGCAGTTTTTGATGAAAGGATCGATGGTAAATCTGGAACGGGCATTGCAATTAGGTGGTCGATTAGATGGACATCTTGTTGCAGGGCATATTGATGACGTTGGCCAGATTACAGCAGTAGATCGAGATGATATTGCCCATGTAATAACGATTGCAGCAAATGAAGATCTTATGCGATATATTGTTGAAAAAGGATCTATTGCAGTGGATGGAGTTAGCTTAACTGTCATGACAGTTTCATCTCATTCCTTTCAAGTATCAGTTATCCCGCACACAGCAACGATGACCACCATACAACATGCGGGGCCAGGGTTAAAAGTAAATTTGGAGGTCGATATGATTGGGAAATATGTCGAACGTCTCCTTGGGCTGTCCCCTAAAAATAAGAGCAATGATACACATTCATCAGGTTTAATTACTGAACAGCAACTTCGTGAATGGGGTTACTGAACGTCTGGACAAGGGATGATATAGATATGTCGACTGTAGAAAAAGCAGTAGAAGCGTTAAAAAAAGGACAAGTGGTCATTGTGACAGATGATGAGGGGCGTGAAAATGAAGGAGATTTTATCGCTCTTGCAGAATTAGCTACACCACAAACAATTAATTTTATGATTACACATGGTCGTGGTCTGGTTTGTGTACCGATCACAGAAGAACGAGCAATGGAACTACAATTAACTCCTATGGTTGAAAAAAGCACAGATACACTCGAAACTGCATTCACCATCTCAGTGGATCACATATCTACAACAACTGGGATTTCCGCAGCAGAACGCGCAGCTACGGTAAATGCTCTGATTTCACCTACTAGTACGGCAGGAGATTTCAAACGGCCTGGGCATATTTTCCCCCTTATCGCGAAAAAAGGAGGGGTTTTGAGGCGTGCAGGGCATACTGAAACCGCTGTCGATCTAGCTCGACTATGTGATGCCTATCCTGCTGGTGTTATTTGTGAAATTTTAAAGCCTGATGGGACAATGGCACGTAGGCCAGATCTTGAATTACTTGCTAAAGAGTTTGATTTGCACATGATTACTGTCGCTGATCTGATTGCCTATCGCAAGGAACAAGAACAATTAGTCACACGTGTAGCGGAGGCTGATCTTCCTACTGAATTTGGAGATTTTAAAATTATCGCATACACCAATACATTGGATGGAAAAGAGCATATTGCACTTGTGATGGGTGAAATTGATCCTCTTGTTCCTACGTTAGTTAGAGTACACTCAGAGTGTTTAACAGGAGATGTTTTTGGATCTTGGAGGTGTGATTGCGGACCACAACTTCATGCTGCTCTTACGCAAATTGCAGAAGCAGGGCAAGGAGTTCTTGTGTATATGCGGCAAGAAGGCCGCGGAATTGGTTTAATTAATAAGATTAAGGCATACCATTTGCAGGAACAAGGCCTAGACACAGTAGAAGCTAACCATGAACTTGGCTTTGCCGCTGATTTGCGCGATTATGGAATTGGTGCACAAATTTTAAAAGATATTGGCGTTGGCCAAATGAAATTATTAACCAATAATCCACGGAAAATAAGTGGATTAAGTGGACATGGGTTGACTGTGGTTGAACGTGTTCCCATCGAAATAGACGCAAGTGCTTTTAATGAACGATATTTGAACACCAAAAAATCTAAACTTGGGCATTTATTAAACTTATAAGGGGTATGAAAATGGGACAAGTATTTGAGGGTCATCTGGTTGGTACTGGTTTGCGCATAGGAATTGTGATTGCACGATTTAATGATTTTATCTCTACTAGACTGCTATCTGGTGCACAAGATTCGTTAATACGTCATGGCGTGGAAGCCGAACGGGTCGATGTGGCCTGGGTACCTGGGGCGTTTGAAATCCCGTTGATTGCAAAAAAAATGGCTGAGTCAGGTCGTTATGATGCCATTATTGCATTAGGAGCAGTGATTCGCGGATCAACTCCTCATTTTGACTTTGTCGCAGCTGAGACAGCTAAGGGAATTGCATCCACAGCACTGCACAGTGGTATTCCTGTGTGTTTTGGTGTGCTTACTACAGATACAATTGAACAAGCGATAGAGCGTGCAGGAACGAAGGCTGGCAACAAGGGTTGGGAAGCTGCTGTCACGGCCATTGAGATGGCTAATTTACATCGTTCGTTATCCCTGTGAATGTGGATTTGACTCGTGACGATCATTTATAAGGCGAATTCTATCTATCAAGCTATTCAAGTGGGAGAACGAAGTGGTGTTCGCTATATGCGCTTTGGCGAAGAAGGTTCAGGATGGCAAGGAGCTTTAGCCATTGAACAACCGGAACGATTATATTTTCCCTATCAACAGGCTTTTGCGCTTCATGTAGCATGGCTTCCTACCGTACAAAATTTTTTGGCTATCGGTGTTGGTACAGGGACAGCGATTAGACACATTCATCGAAGGCATAGGGAAGCACATGTTACTGGAATTGACTTGGATGAACAGGTAATTGAGGTCGCTGCACGTTTTTTTGGTTTACCGACCGATCAGCGGTGTCGATACTTTGCAGAAGATGGTTTGAAGTATCTCGACCGCATAGACGACGTGTTCGATCTTATTTTTATTGATGTTTTTTTTCACGAACAAACTCCCACGAGTTTCTTTAGTGAAGCATTTATCGATAAGATACGACGTCATTTAGCTCCAGAAGGCATAGTAGCGATGAATGTGATTATGACAACTGCAGGTCCAAAACAACATCATTTTTGGAACCTGTATACACTATTAGCGCAGATAATTGGGCCAACTTATTACGTAGCACTTGGCCCTCTGCCATTCATATCACAAAATATTATTTTATTTGCGCACAATCAAACCGAAACAAGTCTGCTTCTCACTGATTTGCGCAAGAACTGTATGCGCGAAATTGATAAGGGAAAACGTTATTTTGCACCATATGCTAAAATTCTACCATGGCGTTTAAAACAAAAGTAGTTTAAAACAAGAGTAATAGAACGCTTAACATTCAGTAGAGGAGCGAATTGCGCCCGTGGGACTGTTTTCATTTTTTGGTACAGGCTTTATCTTTAGGCTCCTCGCTTTTGTCATTGGTCTTGCAGTACACGAGTATGGACATGCACGTATGGCGTTATTCCTAGGTGATGATACGGCAAAGAAAGAGGGCCGCGTGACTTTAAATCCTCTTGCTCATCTAGACTTACTTGGATTGCTTATGATTTTGATTGTGAATTTTGGATGGGCAAAACCTGTTACATTTAATCCAAATAAAATTCGAATCAATCGCCAAGTAGGTATTGTTCTCATTTCTCTTGCAGGGCCATTGATGAACGCTATCCTTGCACTACTCGCTATTTTAGCATTACTCGCTATTAGTAGTTCAGGATCTGCATTTTGGCTTACTGGCATTGGAATGTTTATGGCTAATTTGAGTTTTTGGCTTGCTGTTGTCAATATTGCGTTATTTATCTTCAATTTAATTCCTGTGCCACCGTTGGATGGTTGGAAAATATTAAGATACTCTCTTCCGCCGCGTTGGCTGAGTCGGGCTAATCAGTTTGAACGTGTGGGACCATTTTTTCTTGTTTTGATATTAATTCTCCCGATTGGTGGTACAACTCTTGGTGGAATGGTGATCAATAGTGCCATTTCGGGCATTATGAGTCTTTTTGGATTGGTAGCATGAAGACTGATCAAAATTACCTAATTTCACTACAATCATTTGAGGGACCACTCGATTTATTGCTTCATCTTATAGAAAGCGACAAAATGAATATTCACGAAGTCCCGATTGCTCGCGTGACCGATCAGTATATGGCCTATTTAAAGCAGTCGATGGAGTTCAAATTAGAAATTGCAAGTGAGTTTTTAGTGATGGCAGCTACGTTAATTGCTTTAAAATCACGCTCACTTCTACCTAAACGTGGAGATAAAGATGCACATATGGATGAAGATGGAGAAGTGGGTATTGATTCAGAACTAGATCTAAAAGAACGTCTAATCGAATACAAAGCATTTAAGATGGTTGCGCAGACATTATCGCTCAAACAAGTTTATCGTGCACAGTGCATCGGACGTTTGCCCACACCCCTTACACCATATCGAGAATTACCAACTGTACCTGACTTTCTTGCGGGATTAGAATTAATTCATTTACAAGAAGCAGTGATGCGTGCTCTTTCACGAACACAATCAACCTTAGATGTTAGTGTTATTCGCGATCGAGAAACCATACCGGAGCGGATGAACGCCATCTTAAAAGTGCTACGTCAAGAAAAAACTAACTTTTCGTCTCTCATACAGTCACATCATCGCAAAGAAATTGTAACTGTTTTTTTAGCTGTTTTAGAACTGATACGATTAAATAAGATTATGTGTTGGCAGGAGGAACAATTTGGGGATATATGGATAGAGCTGAGGAAGATTCAATAATGATTACTCTGGACCCGTTGTCAGTGCTTGAAGGACTTTTATTTGTGGCAGGGTCAGAAGGACTTAGCGACAAACAAATCGCAACCGTTTTAGAGATGGATGAGCAGGATGTTTATGATTTATGTATGAAACTAGAAGAAAAACAGCAACGCGAAGGGCGCTCGTTTCTAATTATGCGAATAGCAAGCGTATGGCAGTTAAATACACTTGCGACGTTAACACCTTATTTGCGTAAGTTAGCGTTAGTGCCAGCACCTGCCCCATTATCGCAAGCGGCTTTAGAAACGTTGGCTATTATTGCTTATAGGCAACCTATTACCCGTAGTGATATTGAAGAGATTCGTGGTGTCAAAGCGGAGAAAGCAATAGCAACACTTGTTGCACGCGGCTTGATCAAAGAGGCAGGACGCGCTGAGGGACCAGGACGTCCTTTTTTATTTGAAACCACTTCTGAATTTCTTGATTATTTTGGGTTACAAAATTCGAATGACTTACCTCCGATTGGTGAATTTCAAAAGCTTGTCCGTAGCGATGAATAATGTGTATAAAAATAGGAAATAGTATCCTCGATGAATGTGTCGGGGAGGATCGGGCGTGTTTTGGTGGCTTATATGTATTGTAGCATTTTTATGTATTTTACTCTTTGCTCCGATCCGCTTTCATGTGCATTTTGAGCATGGACCTACAGCTGAGCAGGTAAGGGTATCCTTTCGTTACCTTTATTTTATTCGCATTCATAAGCAGTGGTCTGTTCCGGCACTCACTGTG
Organism: Sulfoacidibacillus ferrooxidans; assembly: GCF_022606465.1. Taxonomy (NCBI): domain Bacteria; kingdom Bacillati; phylum Bacillota; class Bacilli; order Caryophanales; family Alicyclobacillaceae; genus Sulfoacidibacillus; species Sulfoacidibacillus ferrooxidans. Next base: position 51,848 of record NZ_JALBUF010000008.1, on the reverse strand, counting down.
GATTCGCTGGTAGCTATGATGACATCAAAGCAAGAGCAAACGGTTGATCGTATTCAAAGCAATATAAAAAAAGTAGCTCGTCGAAAAAAGCAACTACAGCAATTGTACGTTGTATTTACGCAAATAGATATTTTTTTTCCGGTATTAATTAAACTCACACAAAAAATTTCAATTGTAGAGTGTTCTTGGACGACGACCATTGGGGCAAGTGACGCAGCTGTAACAGGCATTCTTTGTGGCTTAGTTTGGTTTTTTCAAACCTCAGTAGTAGGTATAGCTACGCAGTTTCTCTCCTTTCGAAATCCCCCGTATCTTTATGTGATCCCTGATTATTATTCGCCAACACTTAAGACAAGCACTACCTGGATAGGAACTGTGTCTATAGGAAAGACTATGGTCGCTGGGGCAAAATTACTATGGTTGTTGAAAATGGGGGGTGCACATGCAAGAACATCCGATTCAATCCCTAATGCAGACAGCAATGGAAAATCTGAAGGAAATGATTGACGTAAATACAATTATTGGAGATCCAGTAGAAACGCCAGATGGTAATGTGATCCTTCCGATCTCAAGAGTAGGATTTGGTTTTGCGGCAGGGGGTACTGAATTTCGCTTAGGCCGCGATAAAGCAGCCGCAGTTAATCATGGACCTGATGCTCAAGCGCTCCCATTTGGTGGTGGAGCTGGAGGTGGAGTATCGATTGCACCCATGGGTTTTTTAATCGTTGGACAACATGGTGTTAAACTTTTGTCGGCTGAACCTGGGAATCAATTGTACGATCGCTTAATTGATCTTGCACCAACATTAGTTGATCGTCTTGAGGCCTTTACGAAGAATAAGCGAGCAGAGCATAATAGTACGCCAACACCGCCAATGTGAGGAATACAATATACAGGGCAAGCGCTACCAAAGCGCTTGTTTTGTCTTCTATTGGAGAATTGCAAGGGAGTGCTTCTATATGGACAAGTCACCGCATATCGTACAAAAGGCAAACAAAAAAGTCATGTGGCATCGTGTTCACATCGCTATGCTTACTTTGCTGTTACTTAGTTTTACAGCTAGCTCAGACGTATCTGCTAAAGTGCGTTCCCGTACACCGATACCACAAGCGCAAACCATGAATGTTCAAGAAACTGGTAATTCTGCAGAATCGGCATGTCTGATTGATGTCAATACTGGTCGTATTCTCTATGAGAAAAATGCACACAAACGTATGCGAATTGCTAGTTTAACAAAAATCATTACTGCTTGGATTTCTGTGCGCTCTGGAAAGCTAGATCAAACTGTGACCGCTTCACCCAATGCAGTACGTCAAGAAGGATCATCTATTTACTTGGCGCAGGGAGAGAAACAATCTTTACGCAATCTTACTTATGCCATGATGTTGCGAAGTGGGAATGATTCGGCCATGGCAATTGCTGAATTTTTAGGTGGGGGATCTTCTGAAAAATTTGCAAAGATGATGAATGATCAAGTACAAAAATTAGGCTTACATGAAAGCCATTTTATGAACCCACATGGGTTAGATCATAAAGACCATTATTCATCTGCTCATGATATGGCGATCATTACAGCGACAGCATTACGCAATCCATTATTTAAGCAGATAGTAAGCACGAAATTTTACACCATCCCATGGCAAGGTCAAAAATGGGAACGGAAGCTAAAAAATAAAAATAAAATGTTGTGGATGATGCCTAATGCAGATGGTGTAAAAACAGGATTTACAAAACTCTCTGGACGGTGTTTGGCTTCTTCTGCATCAAGCGGGAATAGGCAAGTTGCATTAATTGTTTTGAGAGATGGGAATGATTGGGTTGATTCGAAACAATTACTCACTTATGGATTGACGGCATTTGAAACTCGTAATGTCGTTCAACTGGCACCTGTTCATGCGAACGCAAACGTCCAATATGGTACTGTCTCTACTATACCGTTAAAAGCAGTAGGTCAAGTGAATTTTGTCATGCGTAAAGGAGAAGAAGAACAAATTGAATCACGAGTTATACAAATAAAACGACTTGCAGCACCAGTGAAAGAGGGACAAGTTGCAGGAACTGTACAGTATTTCTTTAAAGGGATGAAACTTGGTGAAGCGCATCTTGTGACAACTGGGGCAGTTAAACCTAAAGGATTATGGGGTCACATTCGGGATTTATTTCTATAACAATTGACGTAATTCATACGTCAATTCACAGGGGTTCGCTCGGGGGAGGAGAATACCTTGATGAATTTTATCTGGTTCAGTCTATTTATGAGCGGCATTATTGTAGCTGCTTTGACTGGACGTATTCACATGGTTACTGAAGGAGTACTAACGGGAGCAAAAGATGGTGTATTCATTTCATTAGGACTTATTAGTGTGATCGCATTTTGGTTGGGTATGATGAAGATTGCTGAGGAATCAGGACTTATTCAAATTCTGTCCAAACGCCTTCGTCCGTTTGCTACGTGGTTGTACCCATCTGTACCAAGTGACCACCCTGCAATGGGCGCTCTCATTGCTAATATGAGTGCAAATATTTTGGGTTTAGGGAATGCTGCTACGCCTCTTGGGTTAAAGGCGATGCAAGAGCTTCAAACATTGAATGGGACATCTGATGTTGCATCCGATGCTATGTGCACGCTACTCGCTATGAACACGGCTAGCTTAACACTCATTCCAGCTACAATGATTGGTCTGCGAATGGAGTTTCACTCTAAAAATCCAGGGGAAATTATTGGTAGTACCATTCTTGCAACGCTGATTGCAACAGGTGCAGCCATTATACTCGATCGTTTTTTTCGCCGCACAGAGCAGATCCGTTGCCGTAGGAGGAACCGATCATGAGTGTATTTGCTACAATTTCAGCGTTTGCACTGCCTATGACAATCGCAGCCATTTTAATCGCAGGCATTGTACACAAGGTTCCCTTATACGAATCCTTTACTGAAGGTGCAAAGGAAGGTTTCACGACATCTGTGAGCTTAATTCCGCATCTCGTTGCGATGATGGTGGCTGTAAGCGTGTTTCGCGCTTCTGGTGCATTGCAATTATTTATTCAAGCCCTATCTCCTTTACTGCACATCATACATTTTCCTGCGGAGTTAGTTCCGCTTGCATTGCTTCGTCCAATTTCCGGATCAGGATCGCTCGCTTTAGTTACTGATTTGTTTAAACATGCAGGTACTGATTCCTTTCTTGGTCGCGTCGCTTCTACGATGCAAGGTAGTACAGATACCACTTTATACGTCCTAACCGTATATTATGGCAGTGTAGGCATTAGAAAACCTAGATATTCAGTGAAAGTTGGTCTATTATCAGACTTAGTAAGTGTGTTTGCATCGATCTGGGCTGTGAGTATGATGTTTGGAAAGTGAGCGGTGATGAGTATGAAAGAAACGCGTGGAACAGACACGGAGGGGGAGAGGCTCCAAAAGGTTATTGCCAATGCAGGTGTGACATCAAGACGCAATGCTGAAATCATGATCGAAGAACGAAGAGTGAAGGTAAATGGAAAAATAATCAATCAGTTGGGTTACAAAGTAAAACGATCGGATAAGATTGAAGTGGATGGAACAGCACTTTCCCTTCAAGGGAAAAAACATGTTTATATCCTTTTATATAAACCTATACGGACAGTGACGACTGCCTATGATCCACAAGGCCGTAAAACTGTGTTAGACTGCATACAAGGCGTACAAGAACGCCTATTTCCTATAGGGAGATTAGACTATCTAACCAGTGGGGCACTCGTACTAACTAACGATGGTGAGTTAGCAAATCGCCTTATGCACCCGAGCTTTGGCGTTACGAAGACCTATGAAGCCATTGTAGAAGGTGAAGTATCAGAATCTGCAAAGCGACAGTTAGAAAAAGGAGTTCGGATGGAAGGGCGACTCACGGCACCTGCAAAAGTATCAATCTTAGGAACAGATGGTCAAACAACAAAATTGACTATTTCTATTCATGAAGGTAGAAATCGTCAAGTAAGAAACATGTTAGAATTAGTAGAGCATCCATGTATAAAGCTTACGCGAACCCACTATTCTTCACTTAATTTGCGTGGATTGCGGCCAGGCCAATGGCGGATGTTAAGTTCATGGGAAATTGACCAATTAAAACAACAAGTTGGTATGGATGGTAGCTATCGAACATCACGGTAAGGAGATGAATCTATGAATCCAGAACGAATTTTAGTTGTTGACGATGAAGAACGCATTCGGCGTCTTGTACGTATGTACTTAGAGCGCAACAACTTTTTGGTTGATGAGGCGGAAGATGGAACTGAAGCGTTAGCGATGGCACTTGAATCGGAGTATTCTTTGATTATTTTAGACCTTATGCTCCCTGGTATGGACGGTCGTGATGTGTGTGCTGAATTGCGCCAATACAAAGATACTCCTATTATCATGCTAACTGCAGCTGGTGATGAAAGCAATCGCGTTCATGGGTTTGAAGTGGGCGCAGACGATTATGTTGTCAAACCGTTTAGCCCGCGTGAACTAGTAATGCGTGTAAAAGCACTTTTGCGAAGAATTGGGGCTCCACAGGTTGAACCGCAACCAGCTTCAACAATGACGCACATTCTCTCCTTTCCTGGGCTTGTGATCAACGTCGATGCACGTAAAGTACTCGTCGAGGATAAGGAAGTCTCTCTTACACCAAAAGAATTCGAGCTTTTGTTATATTTAGCACAAAGACCAGAAAAAGTATTTAGTCGTGAGGAATTACTTCGCGATGTGTGGAACTATCAATTTTTTGGAGATCAGAGAACGGTTGATACGCATGTAAAAAGGTTGCGAGAAAAATTGGGGCGTGCTTCTGATTTGGTACCCCAACATATTCATACGGTGTGGGGTGTTGGATATAAGTTTGAGGTGGTCGAATTGTGATTCGACGAAGCGTCGTATTAAAGCTGTGGGTAACGATCATCGCCGTCGTGGTGATCGTTCTATTTATTTTAGCGATGTATCTAGAACAGTTTTTTAATTCGTATGTGGATTCGATGCAAAGACGTGACTTAACCAGTCAGGCTATTCTTGTGAGTCAGCTCTTGCAACAAGAACCAGATCAACTCTTGAATTCACAAATTACTCATGTCATGTCTGCATTACACAGTCATTACTACCTTGTTGCGCCACCAGGGCAAAGTATAGAAGTACAACACTATATTGCTCAACTAAGTCCCAGTCAACAATCGCTCTTAGCCCATGATCAACCGATTATTGAACAAGGTGTACCAACATTTATTAAAACCCCTGATGAACAAACAGGGTTATATGCTGTTATGCCTATTGTGAATCCATTCAATCAAATTAGCGCTTTTTTATTAATCACAGAATCAGAAGATGTTGCAGGAAATCCCTCACATACAATCCCAAGTCTCATTATTTTCGCCGTTGTTTTGGGAACACTTTTGACAACAGGGTTGGCTTTTGTTGTTTCCCAAAATCTCTCACGTCCACTGATTGAAATGAATGAGGCTGCAGCAGAAATGGCAAAGGGGAGATTTGATACTCGTGTTCGCGTGATGACGCAAGATGAGGTGGGAAGACTGGGTCAAACATTTAATCACGTAGCCTCAGAATTAGAGCAGACTGTACGTGACCTCACGCGTGAGAAAGAGCAAATTGCAGGTATTCTAGGAGCAATGACAGATGCAGTAGTAGTTACCGATTTAACAGGTCGATTTACGATCTTAAATCCGGCAGCTAGACGTTGGTTTCGAGCAGTCAGTGCTCTATCTTCACTTGAAAATATGACCATTGATTGGCCTGCTGAACTCGTTCAATTACAAAGAGATACACTTCAGTCAAAATCGACGATTGAACGATCTGTTCAGTGGAATGGTCGAGATATCACGGTGACAATGACACCCTTGTACGATCCTGATATTCCTCTAAAATTACGAGGAACGCTCGCTGTTGTTCGTGATATTACGGAGCAACGTAGACTAGATCGCTTGAGAAAAGACTTTGTGGCAAATGTGTCACACGAACTTCGAACTCCGCTTAGTTTATTACAAGGATATACGGAAGCGTTACTTGATGATTTTGGAGATGATCCTCAGGCACGTATTGAGCTTACGCAAATTATTCATGATGAGTCGCTTCGTATGAGGCGTCTAGTCAATGAATTATTGGATTTGGCGCAAGTAGAAGCAGGACATTTTTCTATGAAAATGGAAACTCTTGATTTTGCTTTACTTGTACGTAGAGTGGCACGTAAATTTCAAGGTGTATTTGCAGAACGAAAGTTGGATTTGGAAATTGTAATCAATGAAGAACCCATTATGATTTGTGGTGATTCTGATCGGTTGGAGCAGGTGCTAACTAACCTTGTTGACAATGCGGTACGTCATACGAGTCAAGGTGGGGTAACGCTTAGTTTGACTAGAACAGAACAGCAAGCCATGTTAAGAATTGTGGATACAGGGGAAGGTATTTCTATAGAGGATTTACCCTTTGTCTTTGAGCGTTTTTATAAAGCTGATAAGGCACGCACACGTGGCCATGGTGGTACCGGTCTTGGTTTAGCCATTGCAAGAAGTTTGATACGTTCACATCACGGTGATATTGGAGTTCGCAGCGTTGTGGATCAAGGAACAACGTTTACAATTTTTCTACCTGCAACTGGTCGTCCGTGTGAGCAAGTCACTTAATATGCAGTTACTGACGTTCTGAAACAATCGTAGGGGGTGAGGATTTGGCATGGATCTATAGTGGAAAACTATATGACAGCGAATTTCAAGCAGGATGCCTTGCTGCTAGAATGCGCGAAGAAGGATTTATCCTCAGCAAACGCTCCCCACGGTATGTTTACGTGTTTAAAACAAAAACAGGACGTTACGGAGTCAAATGTATGTGGTAAACTGAACATAATTTATCTGTAGTTGTCTACAGTGGTAAAGGAGGATTGTATGTGAATCTGTATGCTATTACTGGATCGGAACTTCTAGCTCCTGGTGTGTCCATAGTAGACTCAGTGAAGGCAGCTCTGCGGGGCGGAGCGGATGTCATTCAATTGCGTGAAAAACAGCTAGACGGCAAAGAACTTGTCAGGATCGGTAAAGAAATTAAAAAAGTATGCGAAGATACAGGAGCTCTATTTGCCGTTAATGATCGCATTGATGTGGCTCTCTTATGTCAGGCTGATATGATTCATCTTGGTCAAGATGATATTTCTATAGACGATGCAAGACAATTAGTAGGTTCAGACATGCGTATTGGTATATCGACACACGATGTAACAGAGTCACGCCTTGCAAAGATACAGGGTGCTCATTACATTGGACTAGGACCTGTATATCCGACTTCAACAAAAAAAGATGCAAAATCTGTGGTGCCATCTGAAGAAATTAAAAACATCCGACAAGCGGTAGACATTCCTATCGTTGCGATTGGCGGAATTACACTATCAGTTGTAGATGAACTCATTCAATTAGGTGTTGATGCTTTAGCCATTGTAAGTGGTATATTTGCAACAGATGATATTGAGAAAGCAACACAACTTTTTCGTATGCGCATTGATCAAGCCAAGATGCGCAAAGAAATGCAACTCAAGTAGTATATAGTAGGAGGAATGATGTGGATGTTAACTGATTATCACACTCATACAGAACGTGGACCATATACTGTCGAATGGTTATTGCATTTTATTGAGACTGCAAGGTCGCGCGGTATTGAAGAATACGGTGTGTCTGAACATGCCTATCGATTTAAACAAACAGCTCATTTATTAGATAATCCATGGACTCGAGAGCGTCGAACAGAAGACTTGGATGAATATTATGGGATGATTCTAGCAGCTCGACAAGCAGGTCATCATGTTAAATTTGGGATTGAGTTGGATTACATACCTGGAACAGAACGTGAATTGGAGACCTTTATTCGTTCTTATCCGTTTGATTACGTCATTGGATCAGTGCATTGGCTAGGTGACTTTGGTTTTGATTTATTGGAAATGAAGTCACAGTGGGTGAATCGCGACCTCAAGAAAACATATGATGAGTATTTTTCTATTTTGCAGCGAATGGTAGAGAGTCAACTATTTGATTTTGTAGGACATGCAGATGTAATAAAAGTTTTTGGACATGAACCTAATGATGCTGCATTTTTACAGGATTGGTATGAACGTTTGGCTGAATCATTTGCACATAATCATTCTGTCATAGAAGTGTCGACTGCAGGTTTGCGTAAACCAGTGGGGAAATTATATCCCGCACCTCAGTTTCTCAGCACTTGTTATAAATATGATGTGCCTATTGTGATTAATTCAGATGCTCATCGACCGGAAGATGTTGGAGCTGATTATGATCAAGCCATTGCTTTAGCTAAACATACAGGATACACAAAACTCATTACATTTTCTCAAAGAAAGCGCGTTGCAGAACCTATCTCCTAATGATCGCTTAATACTCATACGAACGTGGGGAATGACAAGTTACGCTCGCCTGATATGTAGGGAGCGTTTTTTTATATTCTTTTATATGTATGCATACGTTTTTAAAACCATAGTAGCACACAATTATAAATTAATACTCATATTTTAATGTAAATATCATAATTTCAATATAGGTTCATCATTTCACCGATTTCAAGTTGTACTACTTAATTAGAATAATTATCTAGTTATATTTTAAGAAATGATCATACTGTACTAATAATTATAAACAAAATACAATTTAAGTTCTCAGTTATCACATGCATTCTAGATGATGTATTTTTTAATTCTCCAATGGAGTCCTTTCAAAGCTTATTATGTTTACTATTTACATATTCTACATTTGTATAGTATTATTATTTTCGTTAAGATTAATCAGTTATATGATACGGGGGGATCTACTTGGATAATGAACTTGGACGTAAAATTCGAATACTTAGGCACAAACGAGATCTGACACAGCAGGAAATTGCCTATCGCACTGGAATTTCTACGCCTCATATTAGTTCAATAGAAAGAGGGCACAGGCAACCATCGCTGGAATATGCCATTCGTATTGCGGAAGCATTGGGTGTACCGATTGGATTTTTTTGTGAGGGGACTGAAGTGACAAGTTTACCCGATGACACAAGTTATGGTGGGCCTAGTGATTTACCTGGTTATCTGCAAAGCTTTGTCATGCGAGAATCAGCTCAACCGTATCTTGCGATGGCGTTACGCGTCAGTCGATTAGAAGAGACTGATTATGATGTATTGTGTGCATTGATCGATATCATGATGCAGAGAAAGAAACTGCGAAACTTATCAAATGAAACATTTTAGCTAGCTTTTCTACATAGGTGGCAATTGCAGCGTAAAGCTACCCTATACTAGTTAAGCATATGAATGACACATCCAACACGGATAAAGATGATATAGACTAGTATGGCATTGATTCGTAAATTAAAGTCGGAATATTTTATTAGGACAGGCAATTGTGTACTTATGAATGATTGTATTTAAAAAAATCAGGCGGCTGCTCGGATGCAGCTGCCTGAATCGTTCTTAGTAACCAGCAACACCAGCATTAGCTGCACCATAACCGGTCGGTACAAAGAGGAAGAACAGGACAAAGATAATTAAAAATACGACCGCCCAACGTGTGTATGCACCAAAAACGCCCACAGTCAATCCCTCCTTATGGTTCACTTCATCCGCGCACAAAAGTCATGAGAGAAAAGAATACTTGCGATAATCCTTCTACTCTCATGAATAATAAAGCCGGATAATATAATGTACGCGACTCTTTCATGTTCTGTATAGGCTGATACCGTAGGTGAATGAACTAAAGCAAGAGGTTTTACGGTACGTTCGATAAAATAAAAACAGGCAGATTGTCATTACCGCCTGCTTTTATTTTATATAAAGATTAATATACAGGAACTGTTTTACATACTTGTTGGTAAACAGGGACTAGCAAGAAGAACAAAACGAAAATAATTAAAAAAACGACTGCCCAGTGTGTATATCCTCCAAATGTACCCATGATGTCACTCCTCATTGTTTGATGCTCTAAGATACGTGAAGAATTTATATTTGTAGAGGCGGATGTCGGGGGTGCCTTGCCCATTTTCTGAGTAAAGAGCCTGTACATAAACTTTGATTTAGTATCGTGTTCGTCCATAGTCAAAAGGACAAAGGGTATTGTATGATTGGGTGAGAGGGGGAGATAACATGTCATTAATCTCTGACTTGCGGTCACTATTAACGATCGAACAAGTATCACAAAATGAAACGGTTGTGAATCATCACAGTCGAGATGAATCCTATCATACACCGCATAACCCAGATGTTGTCGTATATCCGCATACGACAGAGGATGTAGTTAAAGTGATGACATATGCAAAGACACACAATATTCCTGTGATTCCATTTGCGATTGGAAGTAGTTTAGAAGGTCAAGTAATCCCTGTACGTGGTGGCATTAGTTTAGATATGACCGAAATGAACAAAATACTCGAAGTGAGGGCAGATGACTTTCTGGTTTGTGTTCAACCTGGAGTGACTAAAGATCAACTCAATGCAGAACTCGCGCGTTATGGACTATTTTTCTCTGTAGATCCTGGAGCAAATGCGTCTATTGGAGGAATGACTGCAACCAATGCAAGTGGTACAACGACCGTGCGCTATGGTGTCATGCGAGATCAAATCCGTTCTATAGAAGTGGTTTTGCCTGATGCTACTGTCATTCAAACAGGGACGCTTGCTGCAAAGTCCGCATCTGGACTGAATTTGACTGGTTTATTTGTCGGATCTGAAGGTACACTCGGTGTTTTTACGGAAATTTGGTTAAAAGTATATGGAATTCAAGAATCTACGATTGCTGTTCGTGCTACTTTTGAAAGTGTAGAGCAGTGTGTCAAAGCTTCAACCATGATCATGGGTGCCGGTATCCCCGTTACTAGAATTGAGTTAGTAGATGAAGCCATTATGGATGCAATTAATCGCTATAAAAGTGTAGAGTATCCTGTTTCACCTACGCTTTTTTTGGAGTTTCAAGGAACGCAAAAATCGATAGAATATGATGTTGAACTTGCCGTCACTTTGATGCGAGATGAGGGTCTAAGTAGTGTAGAGACGGTTAAAGATGAGGCAAGCCGTCGCAAACTTTGGGATAGTAGACACGTTGCGGCACTCGCTTTTCGCGCAAGTGTTAAAGGCAAAGAGCAGATGGCAACAGATGTATGCGTACCATTGTCGAAGTTACCGGCAGCAGTAGTCGATGCAACAAATGCTATAAAAGAACATCAAGTACACGGTGGGATAGTAGGACATGTAGGAGATGGCAATTACCATGCTATTTTATTGGTGGATCCTCATAATCCAGACGAAATGGAGCGCGTCTCAATGGTGAATGAGCAACTTGTGCGTTTCTCTTTAGCATGTGGGGGTACTTGTACGGGTGAACATGGGGTGGGACTTGGTAAGAAAAAATATCAATTACTTGAACATGGATCATCATTAGCCCTTATGCAAGCGATTAAACATCTCATTGATCCCACTTCCATCATGAATCCTGGTAAACTCATTGACGAGTAGTGTAAGTACATACACATGCACAGATATTGAATAAAATGAATCTCAGAGTAATCTACAGCTGAGATTCATTTGTTATGCTTATTTAGAAGTTGCTTTAATGTTTGATGAAGCTAGATATCGATAATTGTTTAACGTGAATGGAACATATCTATGAAACCATTGATCAATTTGGACTCTTATAGCGTACAACAAACTTCGGTGTAATTTCTAAAAGAGCCTGTTCAAAAAAGGGGGCAGGTAAGACCCGCGCAGTGCAAGGAAGCAAGCCAAGAATGTGGACTGAGCGTACATCTCGATCTCGCCTATGCCCCACCTTTTTCGTCGGCGAAAGATCCGGTGATTATGGCTGGTATGGCAGCAGAACATGTATATGATGGGACAGTAGAACTACTTAACGAATGGCCAACGGATCCTTTGCAGTTTCAAATTGTGGACGTGAGAAGACCGGATGAAACGGCCAAAGGGATGTTGCCCCATGCGATCAATATTCCACTCGATGAGTTGCGCACACGAATCGCCGAATTAGATCCTCAAAAGCCAACGATCCTTTATTGTCGATCCGGTCAGCGGAGCTATTTTGCCCATCAAATCCTTAAAGGACATGGCTTTACACAAGTACAAAACATGAGTGGTGGCTATGTCGTGGCTAAATACCTCGAACAGGCAAAAGTAAATCGGGTAGCGATCTCAGTAAGATAAGAAGGGGCGACGCTCATGTTTACAGATAAGCGAGTGCTCGCGTATGCATGGATTATCTACATGATAAAATTTTTGTTTTTGTACGATTGCAAATCTAGTGCAAGGTGGCAATGAGGTGATTGTAATGGATAGAATATAGATTATGATCTACAGCAATTTGGTCATGGTTTTTATTGAAATGTTACCTTACATTGTTTATTCTAATGATATGAGATTTTAGTATTCCTACTTATTCAAATACAATTTTTATTGTCATAAGTAAGCAGATCTTGCTCGAATGATATTGCATAAGACTAAAAAGATGGCGGCTACAGTCACTTTAGTCTTTTATCGTTTGAACTTTTGGAAAATGATATGAATTGCTGTTTTCAAATGCAATGAGTCTACGTTGGCCACACATCACGTGAATGATTAGGTCTCAGCAATAGACATCGTTTCTAGAACACATGATGAGTGGGGGAACATCTGTGGATGATCAGTTCACGAAACAGGTAATGACTCATAAGACTTCAGCTGTCGGTGAGTTACTCAAATTAGCTCAGACAGATGAAGTCATTTCATTTGCAGGAGGATTGCCTGCTGAAGAATTTTTTCCTGTTGAAGCACTAAAACAGGCTTTTGAGAGAGTATTTAGGATGGGTAATAAAGCATTGCAATATGGATTGACAGAAGGGTATACGCCGCTACGTGAACAGATCAGCCAACGCTTAATGCACCGTAATATACGTGTCAGCTCAGATGAAATGCTTCTTACGACAGGATCACAGCAAGCGGTTGACCTGGTTGCTAAGGTCTATTTAGAACCGGGGGCGGTTATTCTTACAGAAAACCCCACCTATCTTGTCGCTCTGCAAGCATTCCGTTACTATTCTGTTCAGATTATACCCGTTTTAAGTGATGAGAAAGGCATGGATCCTGAAGATCTTGCTGCCAAAATTGAAAAATATCACCCTAAGTTAGTGTATGTCATTCCTACTTTCGCCAATCCTACTGGTTGGATATGGGATACTTCACGACGCGTGAATCTTATCGAAGAGTGCGATAGAAATCATGTCCTTATTTTAGAAGATGATCCCTATGGAGAAATTAAATTTGCTCCAAACGATTACTATCCATCGATGATGTCTCTTGCACAGCAGGCCGGGAGCGACTGTGTCCTCTATACTAGTACTTTTTCAAAAACTGTTGTGCCCGCGCTACGCATTGGCTGGATTTGTGGGAATCGCACATTGATCAAGGCTATGATCCACGCGAAGCAGGGAGCGGACTTGCACTCAAGCTCACTAGATCAGCAAGCTTTATTCCAGTTGCTAGATCATTACGATCTTAATGCTCATATACTAACCATTTCTGCTGAATACCAACGGCGTATGCAATTGATGATTACACTGCTACATCAGCAGCGGCTGGGCCAGGTCAACTGGACTGAACCTAAAGGTGGCATGTTCTTATGGTTGGAATTAGCGGAGGAACTTGATACGGAGATGGTGCTAAAACATGCCTTGCAGGAAGGTGTTGCCTTCGTTCCTGGTCATGAATTTTACGTGGGATCACCTCAAAAAAACACATTGCGTCTTAATTTTTCCCATACGAGCGTAGAGGAGATGCCAGCCGGGGTGGAACGGCTTGGACGTGCTATTCACCAATCTCTATCATCCGTTCGCTAGCATAAGCTAGAGAACTAGCACAGCATTTATTGTTGACATCTACTTGATTCACAGATGTGCGATGCCATGACTGGCGAGCGCAATCTGTGTTTTTTTTATGTTTGATGATCGCTCTAACTCTTTAGATCATTGTTTTGCTCACTCAACTCACCTTATCTTCAGATGCTATTCAGGTTGATACGTCATGCTAAAGAAGAAATATAAGTGCAGGGCGACTCACATCAGATTTGAGGGGGCATGACTCATGCCAAGGATCTTGGTAGTAGAAGATGATGTATTTCTTAGGGAGGCTATTTGTGAACTCTTGAATGATGAGCAATATGAAAGTACACCTTGTATGGACGGCGAAGTAGCTATTCATCTGGCAATAAGCGGATCGTACGATTTAATTTTATTAGATGGATTGTTACCAGATCTTGACGGATGGGGGGGCAGCTACACTCCGTCGTAAGAAAATCTTTACGCCGATTGTCATGGTAACTGCGCGCGCGATCAGTTAGAAGATCGGATACGAGGACTTGAAGCAGGGGCAGATGATTATCTAGTGAAGCCGTTTGCTTCTTCAGAACTCATGGGGTGGACCGGAGATTGATACGATACATTCTCTTGGCTATCGGTTGGAGCTAGAATCATGAAAGGAAAATGGTTGGAGCTCCGCATTCAGGAAGAGAAGAGCATTATTTTGCGACACCGATGACAGAGAACATGATGTACATCAGAGATTTATCAGGAATGTTTGGCATTCTTTACTGGAGGACGTCAGAGTGAATGGATGAAGTGTTGGGGGATAGGAGGCACGAAACATGAATTTTAGAGAGTTCATCCTAAGTGAACAACCTTCTGGAGGTGGTCATCATGGCGAAGATAAGTAAACGACTCATGGGAGTATGTAGCGCAGCGGTGACGGCGGTATACGCGGTAGGGTACATGTATACTATGCCCTCTGTACAAGCGAGTGTTAGCGTGGTGCCTGATCTGACGATGTCTCATACTAGTCAATCGTCCCAAGGAGCAGCAGCGAAGGCCTATCAAGCCAATACCCCGACTGCGTCTGGTGCGCCTAAAAAATCTGTTGCTCACCGTTCTGATGCTGGCTCTCATATTGGATCAAACGAAAGTACTAGTAAAAAGAACAATGAATCCACGGGCACTACTTCATCTAAGAGCACAGAAACGGCCAAAACGGCATCTGTTCATGCCGCTTTATACAAGGATGGTGTGTATACGGGTGTAGGCACCAATCCATATGGCTCTTTGGCTCTAACTGTGTCCATCGTCAAAGGAAAAATCGCGTCTGTTCAAATCAATCAGTACAGTATGCACTATCCGCAATCAGTGATTGATCCGCAGTTGCCACAAGAAGCTGTATCCATGCAAACGTGGAAAATTTACATTGTATCCGGTGCTACAGCAAGTACGTATAACTTTGCGGAAGCTATGTATGCGGCACTGGAGAAAGCCAAGTTATAAGGAGAAAACATCATGCGACAAATGTTGCACGTAGAAGAATCGCGACTCTTGATGGGTACTGTAGTTTCTATCGAAGTGGTAGGAAAAGGATCAGAGAGTCAGCATCACGAGGGGATTGATCATGCTTTTGAGGCAATTCGATTTGTAGAAGAGGCTTGCAGTCGGTTTGATGATCGTAGTGCACTACGCGAATTGTGTCGCCACCCAGGGGAGTGGGTACAAGTCCCTGATGTTCTCTTTGAAGCACTGCGTATTGCGTTAGAAGTGAGTGATCTCACAGATGGTGCTTTTGATCCCACGATTGGAGCAACTCTTGCTCGGCATGGATTCACTCGCCACTATCTGACAGGAGATGTGGCAGAGTCAACAGAGACTGATTCGACGGTCACTTACCGCGATATCTCGCTTGATCAAACTACGCGTAAAGTGTTGCTCCATAAGCCAATGCTCCTAGATCTTGGTGCGATTGCGAAGGGCTTAGCCATTGACGTGGCAGCAGGTGCTTTACAAGGCTGGGAGGGTTATGCCATCAATGCTGGAGGTGATATTTACTTACAGGGGATCGATCCGACAGGGAATCCTTGGACAGTAGGCATTCAGCATCCGCTAATTAGAGACGAACGAATCGCATGGTTACAAGCGACAGATCTAGCGATTTGCACATCTGGAAGCTATGAAAGACGTAGTCCGCTTGATCATACAGTTCATCATATTTTCAATCCATTAGGAATGCCGTCTGGTACTCCAATGGTGAGTTGTACAGTCATAGCTCCACTTGCGGTATTGGCAGACGCAGTATCCACCGCTGCTTTTCTACTCGGTTCAGATAAAGCGCTGGAGTTTGTAGATGAGGCAGAATTGGCAGGGCTTTGTATCGACGAACAACTTTCTATTTCCATGACACAGTCCATGAGGAGATATTTGTTATGAATACGACTCGTACCATGCATCACGAGCAAAATTCAATTCGGAGATTTTTAAAAACACCTAAAGGAACTGCTTTTACCATCTTAGCTGGGCTGACGTTAATTGCATCTCTTCGCCCAGAGGACCACAGTGGACTCGTAAACGCCCTGGTTGCTGTGGTAACTGGACTCATCGTCGATAACGTTGTTGCATTTTTGCAAAAGAGAAAATCTTTTTTCTCAGATGGTGCAATCATTACTGGACTTATCATAGCGGACGTGTTGAGCCACGCAACACCCCTATATCTTGTGGCTGCTACGACGATTGTCGCTCTTTTATCCAAACACATCCTTAAGGTAGGGAGAAAGCCTATTTTTAATCCTGCTGCGTTCGGACTGCTCATGGCTGTTTGGGTCTTTCACACAGGAGAGAGTTGGTGGGGAAGTCTCGCGCTACTACCTACTTGGTTGACGGTGGTTGTGATCGTTCTGGGCCTCCTAGTAACTGTGAAGGTCAATAAATTTCCACAAGTGGCTGCATTTTTGGGGACGTACTTCACGTTATTATTGGTAATGGCAGTTTTGCACGTAGGTTTGCCATCTGATACACCTGCGGACGCTTTGCGCATTCCATTTGTCAATACCGCTCTTTTTCTGTCCTTTTTCATGTTGACCGATCCACCAACCTCACCGGCACCGTATGTACAACAAATCGTATTTGGAATTCTTGTGGCAGTAGTATCAACAGCCATTTTTGCTTTTATCGGAGGACTGACGTACTTGCTTGTCGGCTTATTAGTTGCTAACTTATATAAAGCAGTCTGGGCTCGCTTGTTCAGTCGCTGGAATCGTACTCAGAAACCAAGATCTACTGGATACGTATCTAAGCTTTCATGAAAGAGAGTCTGGCTTCTAGCCGGCAAATTCTGATGATCTGATACTTTGTTTGCATGATGTGACACATCAATTAAACGATATAAAAGTTAATTTGAGTAAAATCTTATAAAAGGGATGATGCTATGCACTTACATGTACATACCATGTTGCAACATTATGGTTATTTCGGAGTGTTTATTATACTACTTTTGGAAATGGTGGGTATTCCGTTTCCAGCTGAAACGACGCTCACTCTATCAGGAATTGAATGGTCCAATCGGATATTTCATTTATTTCCACTAATACTCTTTGCAAGTCTCGGTAATATGATCGGTTCCACCATATCATTTTGGATCGGTCGTCTACTTGGCCGCCCACTGATTATTCGATACGGGAAATATGTGGGTATAACAAATGAAAGATTAGACAAGGCAAATCATCTATTTTACCATCGCCAAAATTGGATTGTTGTCATTGGTAAATTTATCGCGGGGATTCGTGTACTCATTCCTTATCTAGCAGGGATGAATAATATGAACTTTATTGTATTTTCCTTGTATAATTCAATCAGTGCAATCATCTGGGTGAGTGCATTTATCATACTTGGAAGATACATCGGAATTGAATGGACTCTATATCATCAGATTTTTCATCAGTACTTAGTGCCTAGTATCATTGTCTTAGTGATCGTCTCTGCTATGGTGGTTGGAGTAAAAATTCGCAGTAGAAAAACTCACACATAGCTTTCGTTATGATCGATCCTTATGTTTACACCATCATGAAATTCAAGTGGCGCGTACGACTAGGATGTAACCCCCTCATCTAGAAAGGATGTAGTTATGCGCATCTTATTAATTGACGATGAAATAAGATTAGTCAAAGCGCTAAAGCAATTATTTATAGAAAATCATTATGCGATCGAAACCGCCTATGATGGACTGACAGGATTACAGATGGCACATAATGATGTATTTGACGTTATGGTTATTGATGTCATGATGCCCGGGTTGACTGGGTATGAAGTGGCCAATCACTTGAGAAAGGAAGGGAACTCTGTTCCTATCTTGATGCTTACAGCAAAAGATGGCGTCGAAGATCGCGTACTTGGCCTTGATTGTGGAGCAGATGATTATCTAGTTAAACCTTTTGCTACGAGTGAACTGTTAGCCCGCGTCCGCTCTCTTACTAGGCGTAAAGGAGAAATTGTAGGGACAGAATTCATCTCTGTAGGGGATCTATCATTAAACCTAGTAACTCGAACTGTCACATGTGGGAATATTCCTATGCAATTGACTACAAAAGAATTTTTATTGCTCGAGTTATTTTTAAGAAATCCTAACCAAGTACTTCCAAAGGAACTGTTGCTCGATCGTGTATGGGGGTATGAAGCACCAACGGACACCAATGCAGTGGAGATTTATGTCCATTTTCTGCGTAAAAAATTACTTGTAGTGAGCGTAGATGTTGCACATGATCATGAAGTGAGTGTACCGACTATTGAGACGGTGCGAGGTATTGGCTACAAATTAAAGGAGAACTCATGATGTTTGCTCGTGTACGCATCACGCTTACTCTTGTGTTAGTTGTTATTTTCGTGTTGCTTTATGCTGCAACATCGACAAGTGTTTATGCGTTAATGCGCACGGAGACGTTGCGCGAGATTAACGCAGAAATCAAGATGCAGGCAAATGCTATACTCCCGGTCGCACGGCGCATCTTGCTTCAAGAAAATGGGCTACATACGATATCCATCCTACAAACATTCGATCATCTTCAGACGCAGGGCAAGTTCTATTTTTCGTTGCGAAATGCTCAAGGCATGCTACTTGCAACCAATCAACCTATGGTTGCAAAATACCTCTGGCAACCGTCTATTTCCAAACGCACTCATAAAAATTGGCGGACGGTGCATCTTACGTTTCATCACTTAGTGGTACGCATGGTCACCATCCCCATCTATCATCCACATACTTTACAATACGCCGGAGAATTACAGTTGGGTGAGCACATGAATGGTGAACTAGCTGCAATTCATCGGCTGCAATCTATTCTGTTAGAAGTCGGTTTGCTTGGTCTTATCGGGGCTATGATTGCTGGTTTCTATGTTTCTGGTGTGGCGTTACGACCCATTCGTCGATCGTGGCAACGACAGCAACAATTTGTGGCAGATGCATCTCATGAATTACGAACACCACTGGCTGTTATTCAATCTAACTTAGATGTAGTTCTTGGACACGCGAAGGAATCTGTGGAGGATAATTTTGAATGGCTTAATCATGTAAAGTCTGAGTCTAGACGACTATCTAGACTGGTTACAGACTTGTTGACACTGGCTAAGGCTGATTCTAATCAACAGCTTATACAGATGAATCCGATAGACTGGATTGCTGTCAATAGGAGAGCTTTTGAATCACTTATGCTCTTTGGTGAAGCTAAGGGATTGCGCATGAATTTTCATATCATAGATAAAAGTACAACTTCAACGAGCGTAGAGACGAATGCAAACGATGAATCAACTTTTATCGTTGTTGGTGATGAAGATCGATTGTATCAGCTTGCTTTTATTTTGCTAGACAATGCTATTACATACACATATGAAGGAGAAATCAATGTACAGCTACGAATGGGAAAAAATCATCATGTCATTCTTGATGTTACAGACACAGGGATCGGCATCAAAAAGGAACATCAAAAACACATCTTTGATCGTTTTTTCAAAGGGGATCACAATCGTACATCTTCTGGTGCAGGACTAGGATTGGCTATCGCTTTATGGATTGTCGAATCACACCATGGAAAAATGGAAGTAGAGAGCACGGTTGGGAAAGGTACTACATTTCGCATTATATTACCGGCTTCATCAAAAGCTCATGCATAAATACAATAGTTAATAACGTTTAGGTGATCAATAATTTATCCTTCACTATTTTTATATGTATTTTAAAGCAGTTTTCAATCTTTCTCTATCACAATACGTAGTGTTAGGAAGAGGATTTGTAAATTTGAAAGGGGATTTTGTAAATGAGTTTATCAAGAACAAAAAAAATAGTAACTGGAGTAGCGTTGTCCGTTGCGACATTGAGCGCGGGGTTGACGATGGTACCAAGCGCTTTTGCCGCAACACTTCCTGGTGTTAGCACATCAAGTACAATGACTGCGCATGTAGCGCACCATGCGAAATACAAGGCACCCAAACGGGAGTGGTTATTTCGAGCATTAGCTAAAGATCTGCAGATGAAACCGGGTTTATTTTTTAAAGAGTTACATCATGGAGAAACCTTATCTGAAATTGCAACGAAGCAACATGTGTCAGTAACAACGCTCCAATCTGATCTTCAAACGATTGTAAAAGATCACTTTTCCGCATTGGTGTCTAAAGGAAAAATGCCACAGCAAAAGGCCACTATGATGGAACAGAAAGTAGATGCCAACTTGCCTGCTTTAATCAATCGTAAATTTCCATTGGGACACGAGAAGAGCAATCCGACAGTAATGGTAATGAAACGAGATGGCATGTTAAAAGAAGTAGCTACTATTTTGCATATAACGCCAAAACAACTGCATCAAGATCTTCATTCTGGGCAAACGATTACTGAGATTGCGGCAAAAGAACACATCTCCTCAAGTACCTTGACAAGTGAAATGGAGGCGTACTATGCACAGCGAACGAATCAAGTAATTGCTAAATGGATCAGTAAGAACTAATTGTTTTGGGGATTTGCAAACGGATGAGTAGGGTTCTAGGTGAGCCCGCTCGTGCGTTTTGCTTAGCTATTCAGTTTAGAAATTGATTTTTATATGGGATAAAATTAATTGCCTGTCTATATTTAAACGTAAGTAAATATTTGTAATATTGATCGATGATAGTTCATGAAACGATCAGGAAATTTATCATACGTAGCCATCTATCCGTTGCTACTCAGTAGAAACTCGCATCTATTATCCTAAACACTTCACTTAAAAATTGGGGGTAATGGATATGCATCATGGACATCATCATGGACACAAACCTCATCATAAATCTTGCAAAAAAAATCGGCAATTAATTAATGAAGAAATTGAAAAAGAAATTAAGGTGAATAAGAAAGGGGAGCACTTACATTTAAAGATACGTGTAAATGTAATTAATAAACCAATTAATTCAAGTAAAGCGTTTGATAAAAATATAACAAGAGTTGCACCGGTACCACCAGCACCAGTACCACCAGCACCGGTACCACCAGCACCGGTACCACCAGCACCAGCACCAGCACCGACACCGACACCGACACCGACACCGACACCGACACCACCGAAAATGTGATGCACTATAGTCACAAGCGCCTATACGTCTTAAGCTAACAGACGTATAGGTATTTTACATAAGAAGATCATGACTGGCATAACGGTTTCATCATCATTTAGCTAAACAGTTTTGACAACACGAATATCTTTTAACATAGGGACATTTGTTAGTAACGTTGTAAGTAGTGATTCTGTTAATTCTTCATCAACTTCACAAATGGTGATGGCAGTGCCTGCACGAGTGAAGCGCTCGAGTGATAATCGTGCAATATTGTACCCCGCTCCATCTAATAGTCTAGAAATCATCGAAATAAATCCTTTTTGATCAATGTGATAGAGGATCAACGTCTCCTTCTCGCCACTAAACTTCACAGGTAACCCATCGAGTTCTTGAACTTCCACCTTTCCTCCACCTAGTGAACTAGCTATTACATTCACCTTACGAGTGGCGCCATATAGATCTATTTTCACGGTATTTGGATGATAAAATCCAATATTGGTTTGTGTAAATGTATAGTCTAACGCCAAATCTTTAGCAAGTTTATCTGCTAAGGGGATTTGATCACTATCGAGAGGCAATAAAAGCAGACCAGCTAATAAAGCTACATCTGTTCCATGTCCACGATACGTCTCTGCAAATGAGCCCATTAATTGAAAAGTCGCTCGCTTTGGTTCTTCACTGAGGATTTGACGTGCAATATAGCCAATGCGAACGGCGCCAGCTGTATGTGAACTAGACGGTCCTACCATAATGGGCCCAATAATATCGAATGCACTATTATATTTCATTAGATACGCCCACCAGTTCTTCATCTGACTTACCAAACACAGACTCTCGTAAACGTTTTCCAGTAGGCGTGGATGCTAAGCCACCTAGTCCTGTTTCGCGAAGCGTAACGGGCATTTCTTGACCAATCTCTCGCATCACTTGAATAACTTCATCAGGCGGTATCACACTTCGCACACCAGCTAGCGCCATATCGGCTGCAGCTAAGGCGGTAATCGAATGCAATCCATTTCGTATAATACAAGGAATTTCCACGAGACCCCCGACAGGGTCGCATACTAGTCCAAGTGAATTTTTTAATGCTAACCCAACTGCATGACCAGCTTGCTGTGGCGTTCCTCCGGCAATTTCAACAAGTGCTGCGGCAGCCATTGCAGTAGCAGATCCAACTTCTGCCTGACATCCTCCTGCGGCACCGGAAATCGAAGCAGAGTTTGCTATAACAAGCCCTACTGCTGCAGCAGTCAAAAGCGCCATAATTAATTTTTCGCGCGTATATTTACCGGAATCTAGTACGGATATGAGTACCCCAGGTAAAATGCCTGCTGCACCTGCAGTGGGGGTGGCGACAATACATCCCATACCGGCATTGACTTCTGATACAGAAAGAGCATAGGACATAGCTCGCAATGTGGAGGGAGCAACAAATGACTCGCCACGCTGAATGTATTCTTTCACTAAGTATGCATCTCCACCAGATAACCCACTACGTGAACGTATTGGCTGCTGAACACCTTTTCTTGCCGATGCCTCCATAACATCAAATTGTTTCTCCATTTGTGCTAAAATCTGTTCTTTTGTTCGACTGGTCTGTTCTTGTTCTACTTGTAACATAACTTCTGCCATAGACATGCTCTGTGATTCAGCTAAGGCAATCAGCTCATGTAAATATTGAAAAGACATCTTCTTACCTCCATGTATAGTATGTGAATGAACCGTATCATTGAACACAGCAATAGAGACATGCAGGAATAAATCCCTCGCATGTCTCTGCCTAGTAACCTGAAAGTTCCCTCTAAAATGGAGATGATCCACATAAAGTTACCCCGTCGGTAGCCGTTTCACGACTTTTCCAGAGTTGCATCATCTAGCGCTATGAAACCTGAGAGATTCTGTACTCGGTGAGGTACCGGATACATTGCCCCATCGGTGGTAATTTCTACACTCTCACGCTAGAGTCATCTGCTTTTCGATTCAATTATTGACTTATTATCATGCTAACTGAAGACTTGAGATTCCGTCAAGTAAAACATGGAACGATGAAGCGAATCTTTTAAATGAGATTATATATTGTCCAATGGTTCGAATATAAGCTAGAATAAAGAATATTAAGCATTTATAGTGTGCGGTAAGTGGATTACATTCCAGGTAAAGGTGGATGAAAACCTTGAGTCTAGAAAATGAAATTGATTTCATACAAAAAAGTGAGAGTATCAATCCATCAAAAGAGTATCGTGCAAAGAGTAACGTACAATCTTTTGCGGAGTATAAAGCAATCTACCAACAATCTATAGAAAATCCTGATCAATTTTGGGGGCAGATCGCAGATGAACTCGATTGGATCCATCGTGAGGAAAGAGTGAGCGAAGGTGCTATGCCGGAATTCTCATTTTTTCCGGGGAGTCAGATCAATGTTTGTCAAAACTGTGTAGATCGTCATGCCAATCATCCACAGCGTCGCAACAAGGTGGCTATTTATTTTGAAGGTGAAAATGGAGAAAGACGTTCATTCACTTACTTACAACTTTATCGTGAAGTGCAAAAGTTTTCTAATGTGCTCTTAGCACTAGGTTTATCTAAGGGAGATGTAGTAAGCGTATACATGCAAAATCTACCGGAAACGTATGTAGTATTACTTTCCTGTTTACGACTAGGTATCATCTATAATACTGTGTTTGCAGGTTTTTCTCCTGAGGCTCTTCGCGATCGGATCGTTCATTCACATGCGAAAGTGGTGATCTGTGCAAATGCTAGTTATCGTAGAGGGAAAATATTAAATCTCAAGGAAACTGTGGACGCTGCATTACGCGATGAACATCCTGTACAACATGTCATCGTGTATTCTCGTATAAAAGATATGCAAGTTTCCATGGATCCAATGCGCGATCATGACTATGATGAATTAATGCGTTGTGCATCGCCAGTTTGTGAAGCGATCCCCTTAGATTGCAATGATCCAGGACTTCTCATTTTCACAAGTGGAACGAGTGGTAAACCTAAAGGAATTGTCCATGCAGGCGGGGGATTTTTGCTTGGTACATATGCCTATTCAAAGTATCAACTGGATCTACACGACGAAGATATATATTGGAATACAGCCGACATCGGTTGGCTTACAGCCCATATTTTTGTGTTAGTAGGAGGGCTTGCGTTAGGTGTCACGACTATTATTTATGAAGGTGCAATTGACTATCCACATCAAGCTCGCGTTTATGAAATGATTGAATATTACCAGGTCAATAAGCTGTTTTCTGCTCCTACAGCATATCGGATGTTGATGAAATACGGGGAAGATCTCGCAAAGAAGTATGATCTATCATCCATCGAATTACTTGCCTCTGTTGGCGAGCCGCTTAATCCTGAAGCGTGGCACTGGATTTATCGCGTAGTTGGTGGCAATCGTGCAGTGATTAATAATACATGGGGACAAACGGAAACTGGTGGAACGCCGCTTGCCTCACTTCCAGGCGCTACTCCTATGAAACCGGGATCGTGTGGTGTACCGTTTTTTGGACATCGCCTTGATGTAGTAGATCAAGAAGGTCATACAGTTCCCGTAGGAACACCTGGGTTTCTTGTCATTCGCACTCCGTTTCCAGCTTTAGCGCGTGATGTGTTTGGCGATAGAGAAAGATACATCAATAACTACTTTGCACCGATGCCAGGCACTTATTTTACTGGCGATAGTGCTGTATGCGATCAGGATGGTCAATACTGGGTACTTGGTCGAATTGACGATGTGATCAATGTGTCAGGACACCGGATTAGTACAATGGAGATGGAAAGTTCATTGATTTCGCATGAAGCGGTAATGGAGGCGGCTGTTGTTGCAAAACCGGATGACATCAAAGGAACTGTTCCTATCGCTTTTGTAAGTATTGATACGACATATACTGCAAATGAAGAGCTAAGTAGAGCTTTGCAACGTAAAATTGTTGCAGATATTGGCTCATTTGCAAAACCGGAACGCATTCATTTTGTCAATGTGATGCCCAAAACCCGCTCCGGAAAGATTATCCGACGGATGCTGCGAGAGATTATTGAAGAGGGCACAGTCCACGGAGATGCTACTGGACTAGAGGATAGTGATATTTTAGTGACGCTCATAGCAGAAGTCAATGCAGACTCCTCACACCATAACGACTAACACGGAAGGATGTATCTGAAATTTGGTGTCCATGTAGGTTTGCTGTATGATGTCTTTGAAAAGATTGGAGGGTTTGTTATGGAGATAGAAAATGGAATGAATCAACAAATCATTTTAAAACAACGGCCATCTGGAACACCCAATACAGATACTTTTGAATGGACAAAGACACCCATCTCTGCTGTACAAGAGGGACAACTTTTAGTTAAAACACTTTATTTGTCAGTCGATCCTTATATGCGGGGAAGAATGAGCGATCGCAAATCATATGTCCCTTCCTATGAGTTAGGAAAACCGATAGAAGGTGGTGTCGTGGGTGAAGTATTGGAATCACAGTCACCAGACTTTCACAAGGGTGATTTTGTATTAGGCGGTTACGGATGGCAAACTTATGCAACAGTGAGTGCAAAAACTGTCCGAAGAATTGATCCGACACTCGCTCCTCTTTCCACTGCTTTAGGCATTCTTGGTATGACGGGGTTAACTGCTTACTTTGGATTACTTGACATCGGACGACCACAGGCGGGAGAGACAGTCGTTATTTCTGGAGCAGCTGGTGCAGTAGGGATGGTCGTAGGGCAGATTGCAAAAATTAAGGGAGCACATGTAGTCGGTATTGCGGGATCAACGAAAAAAATAGATTATTTGATCAACGAGCTAGGATTTGATTCCGCGATAAGCTATAAAGGAGACATTCCTCTTCACAAAGCTTTAGCAACTGCTTGTCCGCATGGTGTGGATGTTTATTTTGACAATGTCGGTGGAGAGATTTCAGATGCGGTTTTACGTCGTCTCAATAAAGGGGCGCGTGTGCCATTATGCGGACAAATATCATCATATAATCTAGAAAAACCGGATATTGGGGTTCGACCGCAGACCTTCCTCTTAATCAACAGTGCATTGATGCAAGGGTTTATCGTCAGTGATTTTGCAAAGCGGTTTCCTGAAGGGATAAAAGAACTTGCACAATGGGTAAACAGTAAGCAATTGAAGTCACAGGAAACGATTATTGATGGGTTTGATCAAACGGTGAATGCCTTTCTTGGGTTATTTACAGGTGATAATCTGGGTAAACAACTAGTAAAGGTAGCAGATCCATCCCATGGATAGGAACAGTAGTCAATCATCAACGTATTCTAAAGCGTGTGCACAGTGCGAATATCTCAGCTACAAGGGATAAGGGACATAGTGCTAAGAGGCAGTGTGTAAAAAAGTGTCGATCCTTTTTCAAACACTGCCTCTTAGCACAGAGTGACTGCTATCAGACTAATTTTAGGATTGTTGTAACATCCGTTCAATGGCGATTCTACTCCAAGTTGCTATATCATCAGACACGCGAATGATATGAGTAGGTGAACCCTTGACTAATTGCTCTAAAACATAGAGGAGATGTGGTCGATCAATTCGATTCATGGTCATGCAAGGGCAGGCATTTTCATTGAGTGAGACGATGGTGCGATCGAAATAGGTATCGGCTAACCGATGCACTAAGTGATGCTCAGTACCAATCGCAAAAGATGTTCCAGGAGCTGACGCTTCGATTTGCTTGATAATATAGTCAGTAGATCCACTGTCATCTGCTAGTTGCACGGTTTCATATGAGCATTCTGGATGAACAATCACGCGGATGTCAGGATATGTTTGACGAACCATGGTTACGTGGTGCGGCTGGAATTTTTCATGTACAGAACAGTGTCCTTTCCATAATAGGACACGAGAATTCCCCTGACCATGAGGATATTGTACCTCATGTGCAGATGGATCATAGACTGCAATGTCACGTAGATCTATGCCGAGTCGCACAGCTGTATTCCTTCCTAGATGTTGATCAGGGAGAAATAATACGCGTTCGCTTTGTTGCAATGCATACTGTAAGATGCGTTGTGCATTGGAAGAGGTTACAGTGAGTCCATCGTGCCGTCCAACAAAAGCTTTGACTGCAGCGGATGAATTGACATACGTGATAGGCATGATGGAATGACCAAATTGTGACGTCAGGAGATCCCATGCGGTATCCACTTGATCACTCGTCGCCATGTCAGCCATTGAACACCCTGCGCGTAAGTCTGGAAGAATGACGATTTGTTCAGAAGAAGTGAGTAAATCTGCAGTCTCTGCCATGAAATGGACGCCACAAAATACAATGTACCGTGCATCTGTTACTTGTGCTGCAAGCCTTGCCAACTGCAATGAATCTCCGCGAAAGTCTGCATATTGAATGACATCATCGCGTTGGTAGTGATGACCTAAGATGACGAGTGAAGTTCCTAGTATTCGCTTTGCCTCAGCGATTCTCTGATCGAGTTCTAGTGATGATAATTGTTCATAGGAATTTGTTGGTTGTGCGACTAGTTTATGATTGAGCAGACTCATTTACAATACCACCCCCAAAATATCTAAGCTTATATCGAGCGCTCTCACTGAATGGGTTAACCACCCCACAGAAATAAGATCTACTCCTGTCTTCGCATAGTCTTGAACTGTTTCTGGTGTCACACCACCAGATGCTTCAGTCAACATTCGTTTAGCAACTAAATTAACTGCAACTCGCATGTTTTGAGGGTTCATATTATCCAATAAAATAACATCAATAGGACATTTTATAGCCTCAGCTACTTGGTCAAGTGTATCAGTTTCCACTTCAATCTTTATAAACGGCCCCACTTTCTCCTTAACGCGAGTGACTGCGGCCGTAATCGATCCCATGGCAGCAATATGATTGTCTTTAATGAGTACTGCATCGTATAACCCGAAGCGGTGGTTACGTCCACCGCCGACTGTAACTGCGTACTTATCAAACATTCTCAGTCCAGGCAATGTTTTTCTTGTATCTACAATCTGTGTAGGGTAGTCTTTTACTTTTTCACATAGCAACTGAGTTTGCGTTGCGATACCTGACATTCTCTGTAATACATTGAGTGCCACACGTTCTGCTGAAAGAACGCCACGCGCGCGGCCAACGATATCTGCTAAGATTGTCCCTGACAAGACATCCATACCATCTGCAACGCGAGCCTCAAAGATTACTTCTGGATCTAGCATGAGAAAGGTTTGCTTAGCAATGCTTAAACCAGCGACTCGTCCAGGACTTTTAGCGATTAATACGGCATGAACGCGAGCCTCTTCTTCAAAGATCAGCTCTGTAGTTAGATCGTTTGTTCCGATATCTTCAATTAGTGCGTTTTTAATGATTTGCTGTACGAGCAACTGGTTCATGTTGTGTCTCCTTTACTTGCGTTGAGTGTTTTTCAAAAAGAGTGGACTTGAATGGAAAATCAGAACGAAAGTGTGCGCCACGACTTTCTTTACGCCAAAGAGCTGCACGTGTAACGTAGATAGCTGCTGTAACAACTGTGCGGTTTGCATCAGGCACTTTAGGGAGTTTGATAAGCTCATTAGACAGTTCTTTTAGTGCAAACGATAGATGCTCCTGATCTCTAACGATACCTACATGTCCCCACATCGTTTGTTGCACTTTTTCTAGCACATGATCTGAAGGATGAGTCATAAAATTGTTCAATTCACTAGAAGATAAGAGGGAATCTGAAAGAGTAGAAGATGGAGGTACAGGAGGGAGTGCAACCATCTGAGAGATCACTCGTTCTGCCATGACGAGTCCCTCTAACAATGAGTTGCTCGCTAAACGATTGGCTCCGTGAAGTCCAACAGATGCGACTTCACCGATGGCAAATAAGCGCAGAATCGATGTGTGTCCATACGAATCGGTCTGTACACCGCCCATCGCATAGTGTGCTACTGGCACAACAGGCATGAGTTGCATTTGTGGATTTATGCCACTATCCATACACGTATGAAAAATAGTGGGGAAACGTTGTGCAAAGTCTGGTATGTTTCGTGCGTCAAGAAAGATATCGCGACCAGCTTGCATCTCCGAATAAATAGCACGAGCTACGATATCTCTTGCAGCAAGGTCTTTATGTTGATGATAGCGGTGCATAAAGGGAGTTTCGTGCTCGTCAACTAGCAAAGCTCCTTCTCCGCGCACTGCTTCTGAGATCAGTGGAACGTTTTTATCCGTTTTTCTATGGCTTCGAAATCCTGTTGGATGAAATTGGATGAACTCCATATCGCGCAATGTGGCTCCAGCGCGTTGTGCCAAAACATATCCGTCGCCTAGAGCTAACGAGTGATTGGTTGTATAACTAAATAATTGTCCGAGCCCACCTGTCGCTAAGACTATCGCTCGAGCGTTCATATGTAGGATGTGATGGTCATCATGGATAGCCCAGATTCCAGTGCATTCGCCGCATGAAATCTGAAGATCATATACATATGTATGAGGATAAATCTCGATATTTGGATGTGACTGAACGTGCTTTGTAAGCTCCTTCAAGATCCCTTTTCCTGTCTGATCGCCACCAATATGCAAAATTCGCTGGCGACTATGAGCGCCTTCCATCCCCAGATGAGGATGTCCAGTCGCATCACCATCAAACACCACGCCAAGACGGCGTAGTTGTGTAATGACATCTGGTGCCATACTTACAATCATCTGCACAATATCGCGTTCAGATAAACCTTGACCAGTTTGCAGTGTATCTTGTATATGCAATAAAACATGGTCATCATCACCTTGAACTGCGGCAATACCACCTTGAGCCAGCATGCTATTGCTAGCCTGCAGCTCACCATTTGTGACAAGTATTACACGTCCATATTCGGCTGCGCGCAAGCTACTCATCAACCCGGCGATACCAGTTCCCACGATGATAAAGTCAGTATCGATGTGCGTAACCATGGAAATCCACCTTTCTTTGAACCTAGTCTAAGTCTATTATGGATTGTAATAACGGTATGTGTCAATACATCTGTATATACAGCATTTGTATAAGAATGTCTTTATCTATTATAATTTGATTACTCTTTTACTCATTTGACAAGAAGATGTAACCGTTATCAAGGGGGCGATCACTGTCCGTATCTTAATTGCTCCAGACTCTTTTAAAGGCTCTCTCAATGCTTCTGAGATTGCACAAAGTATGGCAAGTGGTGTAAAAAAGGCTGCCCCAGATAGTATCATCGACATGCTCCCGATTGCAGATGGTGGGGAAGGTACGATGGATTGTATGATAGAAGCGGTGGGTGGACATATTGTGACGGTCTCTATCCACGATCCGTTAGGGAACGCTCGTGATGCACGATATGGATTACTTGTAGATGGTACAGTGGTCATTGAAGCAGCAGAGGCGAACGGTCTTGAATTGATTGAAAGAGATGAACGCAATCCACTTCTAATGAACACTGTGGGAGTTGGAGAACTCATTGTACACGCATTGGATGCAGGGCATACATCATTTATCATTGGAATAGGTGGCAGTGGGACAAATGATGCTGGTATTGGCATGCTATATGCACTCGGTGTTCGTCTACTAGATGTGAACGGGAATGAACTCGAACCGTTGCCTCTATCGCTTAGTCAGTTGTTCACACTTGATTGTTCACAACTTCATCCAAACCTTCGCTTAACTACGATGCACATCGCAACAGATGTGAGTAATCCTTTGTGTGGAGAACAGGGTGCAACAGCCATATTTGGACCACAAAAAGGTGTGCGCAGTGAATGGATAGATTCACTCGATCAAGGATTTAGACAATTGAGTGTAGTGATCGATAGGCAATTTGGTATTTCAACTGCTGACATGCCAGGCGCGGGTGCGGCTGGGGGGATGGGAGCAGCATTTGTAGGCGTGCTTGGTGCAAAACTAGGACGTGGAATTGATATCATTCTTGAGATGACTGATTTTAATCGTCGAGCGAAAGCGGCTGATCTCATTTTTACTGGTGAAGGTAAGACAGATACTCAGACGCTGCAAGGAAAGGCAGTATATGGAGTCGTTGTTCGAGCAAAAACACTGGGCACTCCCGTAATTTGTGTATCTGGTTCCTATGGGTCTGATGTAGAAGATCTTTATGATATGGGCTTAGACGCCATGCTATCGATCGTTCCTGGTCCTGTTAGCTTAGAGCAGTCTCTCCTTCACGCAAAAGCATATATTGTCCAAACATGCTTTCAAGCTATGCGTATTTTTCTTGCTGGACAGCGTCAATAGAGAAAGGGAGAATCATGTGTTTACATTAGCAGCTGCAGATCGTTCTATGATCGATACGGTCATTGATTTTGCACAACGTATGGTCAAGGATCGCTTAGTAACAGGCACATCAGGGAATATTAGCTGTTTACTACAAAGCGGTAGCCATATTGCGATTACTCCAACTGGAGTTCCTTATCATGAACTGACTGTAGACAAAATGTCTGTTGTACATCTATCTGGGGACCATTGTAGGGGTTTATTTCCTTCATCCGAAACTCCTATGCATCTAGGTATCTATCAGGGGCGTAAAGATGTACAGGCAGTCGTTCATACTCATTCGATGTATGCAACCACTTTTGCAGTGCTTGGCGAACCAATTCCCGCATTACATTATATGATTGCAGCTTTAGGTGGAAATGAGATTCCTGTCACATCACATTATGCGCAATATGGAACACTTGAACTCGCACAATCAGCCGTGTCAGCGATGGGAGATGTTTTTAGCGGAGTACTACTGCGCAATCATGGTGCGATTACTGTTGGGACATCCGTTGCAAAAGCGTACCAACATGCGATTTTAGTAGAAGAAATGGCTGAGTTGTATTACCGAACACGCTGCATAGGCGATCCAAAGTTGCTAACCAATCAGCAGATGCATGATGTTTTTGATGGTTTTAAAACATATGGTAAACAAAACGAGAAGGTAGGATCTTTGTTGTTAGTTACATTACAGTGAAATGAGGGATACGATGAATATACGACATGTACTCCAATTACCCAATCTATTAGAAGTGAAATCGATTATTTGTGTGCAGCCCCATCCGGACGACAATGAAGTGGGGGCTGCTGGCACATTGCGCATACTCAAGGATCATCATTGTGATATCACGTTTGTTACTGTGACTGATGGGCGCCATGGTACTTCAGCTGTTTTCCAAAATCCAGAAGAGCTTGTTTCTATCCGTCGAAAGGAGCGAATTAGGGCAGGTGAATTGCTAGGTGTCACTCGTCATATCGAATGTAATTTTGCCGATGGTGGCAATTATACAGAACAAGATCTTATTGCACCGCTTGTTCATATTTTTCGCGAAATAAAACCAGACATGGTCATGACGATAGACCCTTGGATGCCTTATGAAGCGCACCCTGATCATGTGAAGGTGGGACATGCAACAGCTACTGCAGCGATGTTTGCTGGTAATTTGACCATGTTTCAAGAAGTAGGACACCCTCATTCGATACCTCAAATTGCCTTTTATGGTACTAGTTATCCTAATACAATGATTGATATTACTCCGTATTTCGAGACGAAAATGCAAGCTATCTACACGCATGAATCACAATTTGCCAATGAAGATTGGCCGTTGATTAGTCAGTTTTTTAGGATGCAAGCAGCAGAACAATACAATAAGGGAATTCAGAGTATGGAAACTCTGCCACACGCGCAGACGGTACAGGATGGATTAGTCGATCGTTATGGGGAAGTTTTTAAAGTTCTCGCGTTGAGAGAATTGCATTTTTTCCCTAATGCAATAAACAGCTGATCATTCAAAAAAATAAGGGTTGTAAATATTCTGCTAGTTAGTTATGATTAAAAGCAAGCAAGCGTTTGTTTTTAATCCGTTTGAGTTATACAAAAGATTCGAAAGAAATCATGGAGTAAAGGATATTTTACCTGAATGAAAAGCTCAAAAGATGAAATTTTTCGTGCAGCACGTTTTCTGTTTAGTACAAAAGGTTATCATGGCACAACCATCCGCGACATTGCTAAAGCGAGAGGCATCCTATCGGGAAGCCTATACGCGCATATTGAGTCAAAAGAAGATCTCCTCTATGCGATTGTAGAAGAGGGAGCTACGGCATTTTTAGATGCACTCATCCCTATTTCACAAAGTGACATGTCCGCACTCAATAAATTACAAGCTGCATTAGTCGCACACATCGAAGTTATTACCACTCACATGGATGGTGCGAGAGTTTTTTTGCATGAATGGACAGCTTTAGATGATGAACATCGTCAAAAAGTCCTTTTGCAAAGAGATGAATATGAAAAACTGTGGGCTCAATTATTACAGGAGGGAATAGACACTGGGGTGTTAAAGCCTGTCAATGTCAAATACTTAAGACTATTAGTACTCTCCGCTGGGAACTGGGTATCAGAGTGGTATCGTTCTGATGGTCCCATGTCTCCTGAAATGATTGCATCCGAGTTTTTAACCATCTTATTGTATGGAGTAGCGGAGTAAATGCAGATGATCTCATTCTTATGACACAGTTGAATCTGTAACGGAGGGATGACAGTTGGAACAAAGTGAACAGCATGCTTTATTTATGGCGCGAATTGAACGCGGCGAAAAAATTGAATCGACAGACTGGATGCCTGATGATTATAGGAAACTACTGATTAAGCAAATCCACATGCATGGAATTAGCGAGATTATGGGGGCGTATCCAGAGAAAGAATGGGTTCCAAAGGCACCTAACTTACGACGTAAATTGGCTTTAATGGCTAAAGTTCAAGACGAAATCGGGCATGGACAACTTCTTTTAAGTGTCGCAGAAGACTTAGCACAACCACTTGGAAAAGTTCGTGATGATTTCATTGAAGACGTTTTCAATCAACGAGTTAAATTTCACAATGTATTTCACATGGAGGCACCTACGTGGGCAGATGCAGGAATTATTGGTTTCTTTGTTGATGGCGGTGCCATTATTACGCAAGCGTCCTTATTAGATAGCTCTTATGCACCTTATGCACGTGTGTTACAACGCATCTGCGCGGAAGAAAGTTTCCATATGCAACATGGGGAGTCTATCGTGCTTGCACTCGCACAGGGGACTCCTGTACAACGTGCCATGCTACAGTCGGCGATTGATCGCTGGTGGCCTTCGATGATGTTCTTTTTTGGTCCTCCAGATATGTCTACAGCATCTCGTACAATGCTATCCTATAAGATTCGAACCAAAACAAACGAAGAACTGCGACAAAAGTTTTTGACGCGCTACGTTCCACGCATTAAGGCGCTTGGAATGACTATACCTGATCCATTGCTTCATTTTGATGAAGTAGAACAGCTATGGACGTACTCTGATCCGGAGTGGGAATGGTTTTCTGCTATGGTGATGCATAACTCTGGTCCTAAATCACAGGAGCGAATTGAATTGCGACGTCAAGCTCATGAAGGTCAAAAATGGGTGCGAGACGCGATGCTTCGCGCCAATGAGTTCATGCATGTGATCTAGGAAGATCACTAGAAAGAGGCGGAATATTGTGGGAAAAGATGAAGAGGCGCTCCACTACGATGTATTTGAAGTCTTTGTTCAAAAGGATCCATTGTCATACCATCAACATGTAGGAAGTGTCGTAGCACCTTCTGATAGTTTAGCCGTCCAAGTAGCAAGAGAGAGCTTCTTGCGTCGGGAAAAGGCAGTGAATCTTTGGGTTGTACGACAAAATAATATCTATCAATCTCCGACTGATTCATCTTTCTTTTCCAATCGCGAACTAGGAAAAGACTATAGAGAAGTTGCAGGATATGCAGATAATGCCCATCAATGGAAGGCGCTAAAGCAACGGGTGATGACAATTGATGACCTTGTACGCGATTGAAGGAAAAGAGTGTGTTTGGGAGGTTATGTAATGAATACTGCACTAGTTGCTTTTTTATATCAACTAGCTGACGACGAATGGATAGCCGGGCATAGGCAATCTGAGTGGCTAGGTTTAGCTCCAGATCTAGAGGAAGATATTGCATTTAGTTCGATTGCACAAGATGAGGTAGGGCATGCCAATTATTTTTATGGTTTATTGGCAAATGAATTACAAACGACAGCTGATCATGAAGCATTTGAACGACCAGCAGCAGAAAGACGTAACGCGTATATGTTAGAACTTCCAAATGGCGATTGGGCTTATACGATTGTACGAAGCTACTTTTACAATATGTTTGAACAAGTAAGGTTACAGACCTTGCTTGAGTCTAAGATTGTTGCATTGCGTCAAGGAGCAGATAAGATGCTTCGCGAAGAACGCTATCACACGCTTCACATGCAAACGTGGTTTGAGAGACTTCTAATTGTAGGAGGAGTAGCAAAAGCCAAAACCGTACGAGCAATTTGTGAACTGTGGCCATATCTTGATGATTTATTTTCATTAGGTGAGGATGAGAGTGATATCATCGCACAAGGTATTTTTACAAAAACGCCAGCTGAAACCTACGCCATATGGGAGGGAATTGTACGCCCTTTATTTATACGAGTTGGCTATGAATGGCCGGGTAACCCTTTACAAGGGCAGAGTCTTGGACGATCGGGTCATCATTCTAAACACCTAGACAATATACTATCAACGATGGTGGAAGTCTCAGGTACTGATGTACATGCAACTTGGTAAAGTAAAAAGAAAGAAGGAAACCAAGATGCTAAATCGAGTTGATGATCAAAATCACAATGATGAAGGATGTAAGTGGACTGAAACATTAGATGAGCAAATTGTACGATGCTTACAGGAGATAAAAGATCCTGAAATGCCAACGATTAGTTTAATTGAATTAGGAATGGTGCATCAAGTTCACCAAGAAAATGGCCATGTAGAGATCGACCTGATTCCCACTTTTATGGGATGCCCTGCTCTCGACTTCATTCGTAGAGATGTAGAGACAAAACTAGCAAAAATAGACGGCGTACGAACGGTGACTGTTCGATTTATCATGGATATTCCGTGGACGACAGATCGAATGTCTGAGCAAGGACTTTTACAATTACACCAATTTGGCATTGCTGCACCCCCTGCCGAATTTTCTAGTGCAACAGTTCCACATTGCGTTTATTGTGGTTCAGAGCAAACACATGTCGTCAGTTTATTTGGTCCCACTGCTTGCCGTGCAATTTATTACTGCACTCATTGTAAACAGCCTTTTGAAGGGATGAAATTTGTTTAGTGGGGGGAGTAGTCACGTTACAACCAACGATAGAATCGATGTCGCGGTCAGAACTTGAAGCGTTGCAACTGACAAGATTGCAAGAGACGCTACACAGAGTGTATGAGCGAGTACCTTTTTATCACGAATCATTTGCTTTAGCAGGAGTACATCCACGAGATATCAGACAATTATCGGATATTCGGAGGTTGCCATTTACGATAAAAGGAGATCTTCGTTCGCATTATCCTTTTGGATTACTTGCGGTTGCAAAAAATGAAGTGGCTCGCTATCACGGATCTTCTGGCACAAAGGGAAAACCTACTGTTGTTGCTTATACAAAAAATGATTTGGATATGTGGAGTACGATTGTAGCACGTGCCATTGTCACTGCAGGTGGCAGAGCGGGGGATATCTTTCATAATGCTTATGGCTATGGCCTCTTCACAGGGGGGCTTGGTCTACACGCTGGGGCGGAAAGGCTAGGTATGTCTGTCATCCCAATATCAGGTGGAAATACACCACGTCAAGTGACTATTATTGAAGATTTTCAACCGCGCGGAATTGCAGGCACCCCTTCGTATATTTTAACTATGGCTGAAATGATGGAGGCGCAAGGTAAAGATCCTAGGCATACGAGCCTCGAGTATGGGATTTTTGGTGCAGAACCTTGGACAGAAGGGATGCGTCGTACACTAGAGGAAAAGTTAGGTATCCGTGCATTCGATATTTACGGACTATCTGAAGTCATCGGTCCAGGTGTAGCGATGGAATGTTCGATGCAAGATGGATTACACATAGCAGAAGATCATTTTTATGTGGAAGTGATCGATTCAAAAACAGGGGAGCCACTAGAACCAGGGGAAATAGGTGAACTGGTATTTACTTCATTAACAAAGGAAGCGCTTCCAATTATCCGCTATCGAACGGGTGACCTTGCATCACTCCAGCCTGAGCCTTGTAGATGTGGGCGAACGCATCAAAGAATGTCTAGAATCAAGGGACGAGTGGACGATATGATCATTGTACGTGGGGTGAATGTATTTCCTACAGAAATCGAATCTATCGTTCTTGAACATCATCAGTTAACGCCAAACTATCAAGTGGTGATCGAACGAACAGGATCTTTGGATCGTCTAACCGTTCGAGTAGAAGTATCTGAGCAATCTATTGATTTGCATGGTCCAGTGGATTCAGAAGCACAACAGTATCAGTTCATATCGAGCACACTAGCGGAAGCCTTGCGTGATCGGTTATTGATCTCTACTCACGTAGAGCTATTGTCGCCAAAGACACTTCCCCGCAGCGAAGGAAAAGCTGTGCGTATGATCGATCAGCGCCAACTGTAATGATGTACATAAAAATAACAAGGAGAGAAAAATAATGTTACTTAAAGATACATATCAACTGATCATTAACGGCAAACATGTGGACAGCGAAAATGGAGAATTTTTTGAAACGGAGAATCCTGCCACAGGCGAAGTGATAGCTAAAGTGGCTAAAGCTACGAGACAAGATGTTGATCGTGCTGTGGATGCGGCAAGACAGGCATTGACGCAAGGAAAATGGGCAAGATTTTCTGCGGCTAAGCGTTCACAAGTGCTCAATAAAATTGCGGCTATTTTAAGAGAACGATTTGACGAACTTTGCGAATTAGAAGTTCAAAATAGTGGTAAATCACTTGCCAATGCCAAGGGACAAGTATTACAAGCGATAGAGGATTTTGAATTGTATGCGGCCGCTGCACTCGTTCATGAGGGGAAAACAAAATCAGTACCGAATGGTTTTTTGAATTATACTGTGAAAGAACCTGTGGGTGTTTGTGCGCAGATTATTCCATGGAACTATCCGTTCATGATGGCCGCTTGGAAACTAGCTCCTGCACTTGCTGCAGGATGTACGATTATCTTAAAACCAGCTAGCTTAACACCTATTACCGCGATTGTGTTAACAGAAATATGTCAAGAAGCTGGTGTGCCAGACGGAGTTATTAATGTTATCACTGGTAGTGGAGCGGATGTTGGAGCTTATTTAGTTGAGCACCCTGGTGTAGACAAGGTTGCATTTACCGGAGAGACATCCACAGGTAAAGATATCATGGCGCGAGCGTCGCAAACCATTAAACGTGTAACGTTAGAGTTAGGTGGGAAATCACCGAATATCGTTTTTGCAGATGCTGACTTTGATGCAGCGATTGATGGTGCATTGTTTGGGATTTACTACAATACCGGTCAATCATGTGAAGCAAGGTCGCGGTTATTTGTTCATGAATCCATCTATGATGCGTTTGTTGATGCATTTGTAGAGAAGGCAAAAAAACTGCGTATGGGGAACCCGTTAGAATCAGAAACACATGTGGGCGCAATCATCTCGGATCAGCAAGTACGTGTGATTGACGGATACGTGCAATCTGCTAAAGCACAGGGTGCTCGTGTCGTTTATGGTGGTATGCGTCCAGAAGGAGCTACCTTTGAACGCGGACATTGGTACATGCCAACGGTGATAGCGGATGTTAACAATCATATGAAAGTGGCACAAGAAGAGATATTTGGGCCTGTCATTGTCATCATTCCATTTGCTAATGACAATGAAGTGATCGCCATGGCCAATGATACAATCTATGGATTGGCCGCTTCTTTGTGGACACAGAATTTTGGTCGTGCGCACCGAGTAGCTGCACAGTTGAAAGCTGGGATAATTATGATTAATAATCCGTTTTCTGCTTTTCCTGGTCTTCCATTCGGTGGATATAAGCAGTCTGGATTTGGCCGCGAACTAGCGATTGAATCGCTTGATCTTTATACTGAAACGAAAAGCATTTTAGCGTATATTGGTGAAAAACCACTCAATCCTTTTGGAATTAAGTAAGAGTGAAGTTGGAGTTGATCTCTCTATGTTCACACCAGTAAAATTTTCTGCGATTCCCGTCAAAAGAATGTGGGGCGGGCACGTGTTAAAATCACAGTTTCACACATCAATCGATGAACCGATCGGAGAGTATTGGGTCTTGTCTGGCCATCCTAGTGCTACCAGTATGATTACCGAAGGGGCATTTGCTGGACTATCGTTACAAGAGTTAATAGAAGCGTATCCACAAGCGTATCTCGGGGCGTCGCCACAGCCCCGATTTCCTTTGTTAATTAAGTATCTAGAGGCTTCTTTGCATCTGTCTGTTCAGGTTCACCCTGACGATGCATATGCACAACTTCATGAAGGCGATTTTGGAAAAACGGAAGCTTGGTATGTGTTAGATGCAGGACCGGAAAAGAAAATATGCTACGGTCATCATTTTAGTTGTCGTGAAGACTATACAAATGCGGTGAAAAACGCGGATGTTTTATCACATCTTTCCTATCGAACTATTGAAAATGGCGATGTCGTCTATGTACCTTCTGGTACTTTACACGCTTTACTGGCACATACTACTGTCATTGAAATTCAACAAACATCTGATGTAACATACCGTGTTTACGATTGGGAGCGTGTGGATGAAGCGGGGAAAGAGCGTATGCTCCATGTAGATGCTGCAGCAGAGGTGTTACATTATACTGAAACCACGTCTAATTCAATACCTGTCAAAGCAAGTAATCAAACTCACTCGCGTATGAGAACTCGATTAAACTGTCCATATTTTACAATTGATGAGATTGTGTGTGATCCTCTTTCGAACGAAGACGATCTCTTTACCGCGTCCTCTAAGCAATGTATTACTTTGAAACGAGGAAACATACAAAATCCTGACATCCTCATCTGTGTACATGGTCATACTGAATTGACTTATAGCGCTGATAATGGAGAACTAGCTACGCTTTCTCTCTCTCCAGGTGAACTTATACTTATTCCTGCTACACTAGATGAATACGAACTATCCTGTACTTTACGGACTGTATTATTGCGCGTGTATTACTAAATAACTGTTGCCATTAGGTTACAGAATCAGTTGGGAGGTTTTGCTATGGATCTAGGACTTCAAGATAAGCGGGCTGTTGTAACAGCCGCTTCACAAGGACTAGGGAAAGCTATTGCAACGGAACTTTTGCGAGAAGGGTGTGAAGTCGTTATTGCTAGCCGCAATATAGACAAGCTCACTTCTACGCGCCATGAGTTAATCGCGACACTAGGGATCAGTGATTCCCGTCTTCATGTGATAGCAGCAGATGTAACAAAAGAGAGCGACATAACGAATCTCATAACACAAAGTGTAGAAATTATGGGTGGCATTGATCGATTGGTTACCAATGCAGGTGGGCCACCGGCTGGTACATTTGATCAAATCAATGACGAACAGTGGGCAGCTGCTGTCAATCAAAATCTCATGAGTGTCGTGCGACTGATTCGTGAAACTTTGCCACATATGCGCGCGCAGGGTGGGGGTAAAATATTGAACGTCTCTTCTGTTTCTGTTAAAGAACCGATTCCCAACCTGATTCTATCCAATACGGTTCGAACGGCAACTATGGCTATGTTAAAAACGCTCGCAACTGAGGTTGCAAAAGATCAAATTTATATTTTCAATGTAGCTCCAGGTCGTATTCATACCGATCGGGTACAATCACTTGATGAACAGCGCTCGCTTCGTGAGCAAAAAACATTGGATGAAGTGCGTTTGCTAGAACAATCTCGAATTCCTATGGAACGGTATGGGCAACCGGATGAATTTGGCAAAGTCGCGGCTTTTTTGTTGTCCTCCGCCAATTCTTATATGACGGGTCAAACGATCTTTGTTGATGGCGGTGCCATTCGATCCATTTGAAAATAAATAAGGGAGTGTGCTTGTGATCAGTCGCTGTGCATACGTAACTTCAGATCCACTTTATATAAAGTACCACGATACGGAGTGGGGAGTGCCAGTCTATGACGATCGAACCTTCTTTGAATTTCTTATTTTAGAGGGCGCTCAGGCTGGATTAAGTTTTTATACGATCTTAAAAAAAAGGGATCATTTTCGTTCTGCATTTGATTCTTTTAATCCTCAAAAAGTAGCCATATACGACGAGGATCGCTTGGCTATTCTTATGCAGGATAAAGGAATTATTAGAAATCGCCTCAAACTTCAATCGGCTATTAATAACGCTAAAGCGTATCTTGCAATTCAAGCTACGTATGGATCTTTTTCTTCATTTATATGGGGTTTTGTCGATGGGCAACCTGTCATCAATGAATGGAAAACTAAAGAAGAGGTTCCCGTGAATACACCTCTTTCTGATCGTATGAGTAAAGAGTTGAAGCTGAAAGGTTTTACATTTGTAGGGAGTACAATTTGCTACAGTTTCATGCAGGCAACGGGAATGATCATGGATCATACCACGGATTGTTTTCGGTATGCTGAACTCTCTGCACAACACCATAAACTTGCACATGATGGGAGGTAGAGATACTATCGCTCTGACGTTCATTCCGGCTGCCATTACATTTGAACATGTCGTAAAATCTTTTTCTATAAAAGGAGAATTGACACCTACTCTCAATGGGATTTCTGGTAGTGTACCCAAAGGGAATATTGTTTCTCTGATCGGGCCATCCGGAAGTGGAAAGAGTACCTTATTAGCACTTTGCAATTTATTGCTTACAGCCGATTCGGGTGATGTTCTTATCGAGGGAAAAAACGTACTTGAGTGGAACATTACAGAGCTTCGACGTAATGTTGGACTTGTCTTTCAATCACCTACGATGTTTCCAGGAACCGTGCTACATAATCTTTCATTAGCACAAACCCTACAAGGGTCAACTCTTGAAAATCCAGAGAGTTATTTAACAAAAGTCGGATTGCCAACTAACCTGCTTCATCGTGATGCTAGTGATCTGTCTGGCGGACAAAAACAGCGTGTTGCACTGGCACGCGTGCTTGCTACAAAACCAAGCATATTATTATTAGATGAAATTACTTCTGCATTGGATCCGTCTGCTGCACGCGATGTAGAGGAGTGGGTCTTACAAATTCACAAAGATCATCAAACGACGATATTATGGGTAACACATAATCTTGAACAAGCGGAGCGAGTAAGTCAGTGGACTTGGTTCATGGCTGGTGGACAACTTGTTGAAGCTACAGAAACCAAGCAGTTTTTTAGCACACCACAAACAAAAGAAGGGATGCTCTTCCTTTCAGGTCAATGACATGAATAGGATTGTGATCACACTTCCACTGAAAGGAGGTCTCTTACAATGAGTTTGCTTACATTATCTTTTACGCTAGCGTTTGTTGCTATCGCAGTCGTTTTATCTACTTGGTTAAAGATTGGCGTCCAGCGAGATATCATTGTCGCTGCGATTCGATCGAG
The DNA here is from genome assembly GCF_022606465.1 of Sulfoacidibacillus ferrooxidans. NCBI lineage: Bacteria > Bacillati > Bacillota > Bacilli > Caryophanales > Alicyclobacillaceae > Sulfoacidibacillus > Sulfoacidibacillus ferrooxidans. Next base: position 9,036 of record NZ_JALBUF010000008.1, on the reverse strand, counting down.
TATACAATTGCTTGCAGTTGGATATGTTTTGAAAATTGTTTTTGGCCTTAATAACCCTGTATTTATTGTGCTCATGATCATTGTCATGATTGTTGTAGCGACTCAAAATGCAGCAAAACGGGGAAAAGGTATCATGGGGGTTAGCTGGCGAATTCTTATAGCAATTACGATTGCAGAGGCTATCGCGCAAAGCCTTCTTATGGGTCTTCATATCATACCAGCAAAGGCACAATATATAATTCCGATCAGCGGTATGATCATAGGTAATGCCATGATTGTTAGCGGACTTTTGTTAAATCGTCTTCAATCCGAAGCTAGCTCTCATCGTCAAGAGATTGTTACACTCCTTGCATTGGGTGGAACGCCGAAACAGTCCATGATGCCCTATGTCAAACAGGCGATACGGGCTAGTCTTATTCCCACCATTGACAGTACGAAGACCACTGGGTTAGTACAATTACCAGGAATGATGACTGGTCAAATTATTGCGGGAACGGATCCGATCATTGCAGTTCGCTTTCAACTTGTTGTGCTATTTACCTTTATGGCATCTGCAATGATCGCAAGTATTACACTTGGATTCCTTACATTTCCCACGTTATTTAATCGACATCAGCAACTTTCATTGCCTGCGTCTAGTAAATAAAATAGCTGCGTTTTTTTAGATTATCCAAAAAAGAGCTCACGAAGGCTCTTTTTTGGATATGTATCTAGATTATTGTGGGTTTGTCATCCATAGTCCTGCTGTTTTAACGTATACTCGTTGTGGTAATGACAAAAAGGCAATAACAAGTTCAGCCAAATCTTCTGGCTGCATCATCCAGTCTTCGTCGCTTGTTTTTAGACCGGCTTTTGCAGCAAGTTCTGTATTTACTGTACTTGGAGCGAGAGCAGTCACGCGAATATTGTGCTTACGCACTTCGTACATTAGTGATTCGGTCATTCCCATGATTCCAAACTTAGATGCAGAGTATGCTGTTGTTGTTGCTGCTCCGCGTTCGCCTGAAGTTGAGCTTATGTTGATAATATTGCCGTGTTGTTTAGCGATCATCATCGGCAATACAGCGTGTGTTACATAGTAAGTTCCAAGTAAATTGACTCGAATAATATGCTCCCACTCTGCGGGATCCATATCTACAAGCAAACCAAATGTGCCAATGCCTGCATTATTGATCAGCGTATCAATACTTCCTAATTGTTCGCAAATCGACTCAACTGCTTTTTCCACATCTGGGAGCTCTGAAATATCGGCAGTCGCATACGCAGTTTTGACTTGATACTTCTCATGGAGATCTTTTGCTAATGAACTCACATCAGATTGTGAACGTGCAATGAGTCCCACATGTACTCCTTGTTGTGCAAGTGCCGTGGCAATGGCTCTGCCAATGCCTTTACCAGCACCGGTAACCAATGCATTCATCCCTTGTAATTTCATCTTTGCATTCCTCCGCTGCGTACTTGCCTATCAGAGACAAGTTTTTAAAAGTATCCTTCATCTGGTTATTCTAGCTTATCACATTTTCTGTGGTCTATAAAATGTAACCATCCAGATCTATCGTATATTCTGATATACTGTTCGTTTTTGTTCTAGCGTACGATACAATAGATACATGCTAGTGATTCGGAGGGGATGTAATGACGTCTGCTCACTTTGATCCAACATGGTTTAGTGACTTGGATACAGCGCCATCTACTAGTACTGGTATATCTTATGAAACGTTATCAGCCAACTTTACATGGAATCTACCTGAATATTACAACATAGGTGTCGATGTATGTGATCGACATGCAACTACGCCTGATGCCGTAGCTCTGATTGAAGTCGATGATAGGGGATCTGAGGTTGTTTGGACATATGATCAATTGAAAAAGGCTTCTAATCAATGTGCCCATGCGCTTGCTGACCTAGGTTGTGAACGCGAAGATCGCATCGCAGTTTTACTTTCACAGAGTAGCGAGTTACCTATTGCACATATTGGAATTTATAAACTTGGAGCGATTGCTGTTCCACTTTTTGTGTTATTTGGTCCAGATGCTTTATTGCACCGTCTATCTGATAGTGCGGCTAAAGTTATCATTACTGACGCAGAACATGCTACTGTCATACTGAGCATGCAGTCGAAAATAAAGACGCTGAAGCATATTGTGGTGACTAATCAACGAATTGTAGGTACACTCTATTTTCCAGATCTTTTAGAAAGAGCACATAAGCATTTTGAACCTATACGTACAAAGCCGACCGATCCGGCAGTCATCATCTATACATCTGGAACCACGGGTCCTGCAAAAGGTGCGCTACATGGACATCAGATTTTATTGGGACATATACCCGGAGTCAGCATGCCACACGACTTTGCCCCAAAAGCTGGAGATCGATTTTGGACACCTGCTGACTGGGCTTGGATTGGTGGACTTTTTGATGTACTCTTTCCAGCATTGCGCTGGGGGATTCCGGTTATAGCTCATCGGATGGCAAAGTTTGATTCAGAGAAAGCGTTTGCATTCATGGAAAAAATGCACATTCGCAATGTTTTTTTGCCCCCGACAGCTTTAAAAATGATGCGGCAAATTACTCATCCGCGCGAGCGTTGGAACTTGGAGTTGCGCTCTATCGCAAGCGGTGGTGAACCACTTGGACAGGAAACACTCACGTATGCTAAAGAAGAACTAGGTCTTACAATCCATGAGTTTTACGGTCAAACGGAATGCAATGTGGTACTTGGAAACTGCAGTACATTATTTCCGGTAAAAGCAAATTCTATGGGTCGTCCAATACCAGGACATCAAGTGGATATCATTGATGAAGATGGTAATCCTCAAAGATCGGGAGTCGTAGGAGAGATTGCAATACATACTCCAGATCCAGTGATGTTTTTACGATATTTCAATCAGCCAGAGGCTACGCAGCAAAAACATAAAGGAAATTGGCTTTGCACAGGGGATTTAGGATATAAAGACGATGATGGATATTTTTATTTTGTGAGCCGCAAAGACGATGTCATCTCTTCCGGAGGCTACCGCATTGGACCCTCAGAAATAGAAGAGACCTTGAGTCAACACCCTGCTGTGCTGATGGCCGCAGCTGTAGGAAGTCAAGATCCAGTGAGAGGCGAAGTGGTGAAAGTCTTCATCAAGCTTCGCGATCATGTATCACCATCAGAGCAACTAGTTCTTGAAATACAGGATTTTGTAAAAATGCGATTAGGAGCTCATGAATATCCGAGAAAAGTGGAATTTATCAGTGATTTTCCTATGACACCATCTGGAAAAATACAGCGACATATCTTAAAAGAACGAGAGTTAACCACTACATCCGACGTGGAGCACGAACAATAATAGATGGAAATACCAGATGCTGAATGGCTCGATTATAAGAAGAAGTATTCCTGATCGCCTACAATCGACCAGGAATACTTATGCCATTTCATATTTTGCGAACTGCTTCGCCAAGCCACGCTCCAACGATACCAAGTAACAAGGCAGTGAGGAGGGTGACAAATAAGATATATGATCCTTTGTCTGATCCGATACCGATGACATCGCCAACTACATTAGCTGCCCCTAAAATAGGCGTATGCATTGCGGCTTGCACAGCCAATGCCCCGCCCCAGGCAAGGATAGCCGCAAGACCTGACAAGAGAAGAGGGCGGTTGCGTTCATATAATAGTCCTATGAGTACTCCAACGATGCCTGTAATATACCATGCTCCAAAATGATTACCTAGCCAATCAAGAAAGATAGCCACAACTAAAATACCCGTCCAAACAGACCAACTTGTTTTTCTACTCATCAAAAGCCCTCCAAGTGATATCTCAGTGATGCTACTTATGGATTAATATTCCACACGACTGTTGATGCTTCATGCGATATATGTTGCTGACTCCATATAGGGTAATATTGGCCGTTCCACCATGCAGAAATTTGATCCTCATACCATGGTGAGAGTGGATTTTCACTTTGACCGCCAGGATATACTCCGTAACCTTTGCCATTGGCCCAATTCATCACAAAGCGCCAGCTAGGACCAGCAGTTGAAATGGCGCCTCCATCAGCAGCATCGACTGTCCATTCATCACCGCCACTCGGACGCGGTCCATAGCCGAGTTGTGGGATTTGCGATAAGGCAGGAAAATGGCGTGCGTGAATGCGTCCCCACGTCCAAGTAGACACCCTCGGTCCTAGTTCTTTGGAGAGTTTTTGCACCGTTTGGGAAAATGCTAAGCGCATCACTTGGGGTGCGCTCCGATGAGCTCCAACTGGTGGTGTAAATGCACGATTGTTCGGATCATTTTGCGTCCATGCTTCTAAGTCTTCATCAAGTGACGTTTGTGAAGGGCCTATGGCTAAATTGGGATCAACATTTACTGGGACATGATCTGCCTTCCACCAAGGGCCGAACGTGTCTTGTAAATAGCTAGTCCAAAATGTCCACCACAAGGTTGCACCTACTGAGTTTACATTCATTTCATCGTTCCAGTGGGAGAGGGTAGAGTCGGCTACAGCTTCATTTCCAGTGAGCGAAGTGGTTTGCAAAGCTTGTAGTAGTTTAGGTACCATACGTCCGGCCAAATCATCGCGCACGTTGTTTTGAAGATTTTCCATGTCTTTCACTGTTAGATGGTGACCTTTGCTTAATACGCGATAGATTTCATCAGCCCGGTAGCCATTTGAAAAGAAATCAGCGGATGTTCCAATATAGTAGGGGTAGTTTGGTCCTACTTCGCGTTGATTGGCGGAGAAGACAAACCCGCTTTTGGGATCATACACTTGTGGAATGGAGGCATAAGGAATACTACCCACAATATCATCTTGACCGGTACCGGGCATCGGTAACCAGGGCTTTGAAGCGTTTACGATTGGGTAATAACCTGCTGAGATCATTCCTATGTTTCCATATCTATCTGCATAAACAAAATTTTGTGTAGGTGAGTGCCAGAGACTGAGGGCGGATTTAAATTGGGCATAGTTAGTCGACTTTACTACGCCGAGAAGACTTTGCATATCAGGTGATGGAATATTCCCCATCCAATCCATGGCAAGCGTGGCTCCATGGTCTGTCAAAATAGGTCCTTGAACGGTTAATTCCACAGGCCAATGGACTGATGCTTTACCCTTGACGGGAATCGTATAGTTAATGGTTTCCATGTTAATCCATTTACCGCGGAAGTAGTATTGTCCAGGATGCTTTGCGCTTGTGCGTTCCTCGTAGAAGTATGTGGATTGATTTTGGACATCCGTTAGACTCCAACTGATATCTTGATTGTGACCAATGAGAATGATAGGTATGCCTGGGATGGACACACCGCTAAAATGATAACTGGGTGACGAAGCAGTGATTTGATACCAGATGGAAGGGATCGTTTGGTTCAAGTGTGGATCGCCTGCCATCAGTGGTTTGCCACTTGCAGTTCGACTTCCGCTTACAGCCCAGTTATTGCTATCAGAAAATTGATGCAAAAGTTGAGGCGGTACTTGCTCAATCTCATGACCTAAAGCTGTTGCTGCTAAGTACTCGGACTTTGTGACAAAAGGCGACTGAACGATCTTCGTCAACGGTGCTTTGGGGTAGGGTCCAAGATCATACGGGTGTTGTTTATCTATGGGTAAGACAGGGAAAAAGTCCATGGTTCGTTGGTAACCAAGGCTGTGCACTAGCAGTGCATACGCAATTGGTGTAGTCGATAGGTCTAAGGTTTGCGTCATATCGCCTTGGATGACAAGACTATCAATAGGAGTCCAAAGTGTGGGTTTATAGTTTAACAGTTTAAACATATACGGAAGATTGCCTGTGCGCTCATCTTGTGTAATGCGAGCATTGACTCCTTGTGAAAAAGCAGATAATGCATGATAGGCTGGACTATTGACTGGAGTGTCTAACCATTCTGTAGCGGCTGTTCGCGAGATGCCAAGTGAATCTTCGAATTCATCTGACGGGAGAGCTTCTTTGCCGACTATTTGAGACAATAAGCCTTCTCCCTGACGACGCATCAAATCCATTTGAAAAAGGCGAAACTTAGCTTGTAAATAACCGATCGTGAAAAATAAGTCGTGATTTGATTGCGCTTTAATGTAAGCGCCACCATTAGAGGCAAATGAAACAATTACAGGGTGTTGTAACCCGGGGATGTGCATGTTGCGAGTTGTGGGTAGTTGTGCGTCCCGAGCCATGGTCCACACACCAGTCCCCGGGTTTAAGAGGTTGCCAAGTGGTGGTAATGGTCCAACGCCAACACCTGATATAAAGGTTACACCGGCAGTTGCGATTACTGCAAAAGTGAGGTTGAATAGTTTTTTAGATGGCAGCATCCTAGTTGCTCCTTGCATGTTTATACGTTTTTTGTACGTGCGAGTCTATTAGAGGTTGTTCAAAAAGGGGTCAGAACTCCCCGGCGCATGGCAGCGTCAGCGCCAAGAACGCTCCCTCACGTACCCAAAACGTACGCTCAGTCCACATTCTTGGCTTGCTTCCTTGCACTGCGCGGGTCTTACCTGCCCCCTTTTTGAACAGGCTCTATTATTGACTATGCTAAACAATAGAGGCTTACCTGGTGGGTGTCAAGAAGGAAGTATGAACGATCATTTTATTCATAGTATTGAAACATTTGTGCTATGTTTATATGCAGCAGGTTCATTATTTGGTACGATACTTGCATCGAATACTCCATCGGCTTACAGAATATTGGCCGTTTTTGGTGGTCAAGGATTCATGGTGATTGCATCAATATTGATACCCATCCATATGGGGGTTTCATTTCTCTACATATCTTGTGCCATTATTGGTTTAGGTGAAGGAATCGTTTTAGTGTGCTATTTGACATTTCGCGCGAGTCGCATCTCAGAGGACATGATAGGTCGAGTGTATACAGTTACAGCTACAGCAACTCAAGGCATGGGTGCGGTGGTTTTTTTTGTAATCGGGGTATTGCTGAGTATCTGGGGGTGAAATCACTTGGTTTGTGTTGTCGGCATTATCGGTGCTTTGCATGATTCCTCCTCTGGTCGTGTTAAAAAGAGGGTTATCTCAGCTATGACTTAAACATTGTTAAAAAGCACCTTCTATTTGTGTTTTTATTCCATGAGATCATCGCGTATCTGTTGATCCACCAATGATTAAAATGCATACCGCATCGCGTTATAACAAATATTTTCTTTAGTGGATGGCTGCTTTTATTTCTGCAAAGCGGAAGTGATTCAAGTGAGTTAGTGAATGTACTCACTGCCATTTCATCTTGTTATAAAAAGCTATCTAGAATATTCCTCTTTCTATATAACTACCCCCAGAGGATTCATTGGCAATATGAGGAGGCGTAAATCATTGACTACTATCATTGCAGAAACGCAGTACGGAAGAGTTCAAGGGGTACAAGAGGGTGCGGTCAATGTTTGGCGTGGAATTCCGTTTGCACGTCCCCCACTTGAGGAACGACGATTTGGACCGCCTGAACCGCCTCTAGCGTGGAAAGGCGTACGCAATACTACACGATTTGGCCAAGGCTGTGTCCAGGTGGAGGCGCGTGACATTCTGGATTTTGCTGCAGTACCTCCCGATCAGCAAAGCGAGGATTGTTTGAGTCTCAATGTTTGGTCGCCAAAATCCCATATTTCTCCTTGTTCAGTCATGGTGTGGATTCATGGCGGCAGTTTTGTGATGGGGAGTGGAGGACTGCCTGTCTATGACGGCGCTTCATTTGCAAAGCAGGGTGGACTGGTGGTAGTGACCATCAACTATCGCCTTGGTCCCTTTGGATTCCTCTATCTCGGAGAAAAGTTTGGCAATGATCGCGAGAAATATACTGGAAATACTGGGCTATTGGATCAGGTGGCTGCTTTGCAATGGGTGCATGATAACATCGCAGCATTTGGAGGAGATCCCAATCGTGTGACTGTTGCCGGTGAATCGGCTGGTGCTATGAGTATTAGTGCGTTACTTACGATGCCGACTGCACGAGGTCTGTTCCACCAAGTAATTGTGCAAAGTGGTGTCGGCATACTTCCCCCGCTAGATCGGGTGGCGAGAACTGCGGTGACGGAAGTATTTATCAAACGGCTCGGTTTGACGCGAGAGTCCATGTCGCGTTTGTATACTATACCGCCGAAATCTCTATTAGAGGCTAGTCGCGGACTACCTTGGTTACCTATGATAGATGACGTTCATCTCACCACGCCTTTTTGGCAGGCCATAGCAGCAGGTGAGGCGGCGGGTATTCCTGTTTTGGTAGGATTTAATCGCGATGAGTATCGATACTTTATGGATCCTTCCTGGCAACAACTCGATGATGCCGCAATGATTAAGAATTTTGAAGCTAGCTTGGTAGGGCCTATCGATCCACGTATTCGCGATCGATATATCAATAGTCATAAGGGTGAGCTGTTGTATCAAGCGCTTGCGGATATTGGAACAACAGCGTTGTTTGGCTACCCCAGTCAGCAATTTGCGGCTCTGCAGAGCATTCATGCCCCGGTGTGGACCTATCGATTTGATTGGGAGAGTCGAGCACACAATGGTGTTTTACGCGCGTGTCACGCGATGGAACTACCGTTTGTGTTTAACACGTTAGACGCACCGGGTGTCAGAAATTTTACAGGCACATCCAATGATCAGTCACAGTTGGTATCTCAAATGCATTCAACATGGATAGCATTTGTCCGAGATGGGGTTCCTCGTACGCCAGAGGTAACTAATTGGCCTCAATGTAACAAAGACCATCGTTATACGATGATTTTTAACGTGCAGTGTCGAGTGACAGAAGAACTAGATGATGAGGTCTTACGCTTGTGGGAAGAAATGTTTAACTGAATACTGTTTTGGGGGCATTGTACACCTGATTATAAAGTTCATGAAGCCTTCATAGTAACGTGATAATTCGCAATGTATTTACTTTAAGGTAAGGCTTTGACATGGGTAAAACGACTGTGTTATATTACTACCTGTCGCCACGAACGGCGGCGCGAAGAAGGCAAGCAAGTGGATCCTTGAAAACTAAATGCAACAAGAGACAAACACGCGAGCAAAGAAGTAGTAGACATGAATTAAGA